>JAHECD010000104.1 GCA_024641945.1 Rubrivivax sp.
GGCAGCGGTGCTCATTCGAGCGAGCATCAAGGAATCGGTCGAGTCCACCGTCGAATGTGTGGTGCGCATTGCAAAGGGCGACCTCGAGACCAAGATCGAGTCGCCCGGCAAGGACGAGATCTCCTGGCTGCGCCACGAGCTCAATTCGATGCGCAAGAAGCTGCGCGAGACGGTCAAGGAAGTGCGCCAGACGGCAGACAGCGTCAGCGTCGCCTCCGCCGAAATTGCCAGTGGCAATGCCGACCTCTCGTCGCGCACCGAGAGCCAGGCGAGCGCACTGCAACAGACCGCCAGCGCGGTGCAGCACATGGCCGATTCGGTGCAGCACAACGCCCACGGCACCCGCGAGGCGCGCGAGCTGGTTGAACAGTCGAGCACCGTCGCTCAGCGCGGCGCCCAGACCATGAAGGGCGTGGTCGCCAACATGGATGAGATCCAGACGAGCTCGTCGCGCGTGAACGAGATCGTCGGTGTGATCGACGGCATTGCCTTTCAGACCAACATCCTGGCGCTGAATGCGGCCGTGGAGGCCGCCCGCGCCGGTGACCATGGACGTGGTTTCGCGGTGGTGGCGTCGGAAGTGCGTTCACTGGCGCAGCGCAGCTCCACGGCTGCGCGCGAGATCAAGCAGCTGATCGACGACTCGACTTCCAGGGTCGCGGCCGGAACCTCGCTCGTTCACGATGCCGGCAAGACGATGCAGGAGATCGTGGACGGTGTGAACCGGGTGTCACAGCTGATCGGTGGCATCGCCGATGCAGGGCAGACGCAGTCCGAAGGCATCGGGCAGATCAACCAGGCCATCTCGCAGATCGACACGATGACGCAGCAGAACGCCGCGCTGGTCGAGGAGCTGGCCTCGGCGGCGCAGGCGCTGACCACGCAGTCGAATCACCTGACGTCGTCGATGAGCGGCTTTCGCGTCACGGTCTGACATCGCGGGTCGCTGCGGCGTCGGGCCGCTCGAGCAACTTCTTTCTGCCCGGAGCGGCCGTAGGCCGCTCCGGGCCAGGGCCCGTACATGTTGCTCCCCCCGCCCCCCTCCCGGAGGCGGCTCGGGGGAGCGGTGTCATAGGCCCCTGGGCCCTCCGCGGCCAACGGCCGCAGAGGGCCGACTGCGGCCGCATGCCTATTCAGCAAATTGCGTGGCATCACATCGCCCTCAGGGCCACGATCAGCCGCGCATCGCTACTGCACGAGATTGAGGATCTCCAACTGCTCGGGCACGGTTTCGAATGTCCCGGTGCCGGCCGGCATCTGCATCAGCGTCTTGCCCTTGGTATCGAACAGCCAGACGCTCGGGTACACCAGCTGGCGCGCGCGCTCGTCGCCGATCGAACGCTGGAAGTCGGGGTAGCGAAGCATGGCCTCGCCAATGCGCAAATGCAGGCGATCGGCCTGTACCGACAGGCTGCTGCGCAGGTCGACGACGAGGTAGTCCTTGGCAAAAGGCGGCACCAGTTCGCCGGCATGCGCCGCCAGGAACGCTTCGTACTTGCGGCAGAACGGGCAATTGTCGGCGCCGAGGTAGACGTACAGGCGCTTGTTCTCCGACTGTGCGCGCCGCAGCGCGGGCGTGAGGTCGAACTCATAGCGTTGCGGCAACCCCGTGGGCGCTACGACGATGGGCCCGTAGGGTGCGGGCATCCCTGCCCATGCGGCGGGGACTGCGAACGATGCGACGCTTGCCGCGATCAGGAGCAGGGTGGCGCGGCGGTGCATCGTTCAGACCACCGCCAGCCGGCCGATGAAACTCTTCTCGTGGGAGTCCATCACATCTGCGCGCAATTCGCCCTTGGCGTGCGGGATGAACTGAAATCGCAACGTCGGGTTCTCGCTGAGCGAGAAATCGACCTCGGCGTCGAACACCCGAACGCCTGCGTAGCTGACCTTGATGGTGCGCACGAAATGTGGCGGGATGAACATCACCGTCACGTTGTTGAGCTCGAATCCGGTGTCGTTGGGGTGGATCACCGTGACGTCTGCCGTGGTGGGGGCATTCCAGTGCGGTTCGCCGGCGAGCTTGAGCATCGTGCGGCCGATCAGCTCGGGCGAGTCGCGGTTCGGTGGCGCGGAGCAACCACCGCTGGTCTTGACGAAGCGCGAATCGGTGTGCAGCTCGCCGTTGGAGAGCTCGCTCACGACCCGCACGTGGCTGTAGGTATCCACACGCAGGCGCGTCTCGAAGTCGGCCTGGCCAACCTCGGTCGTGAGGTCGAGCACGGCGGCCAGCGGCGACGGATTCTGGTCGACGAGCACATACATGCGGCGCACGTAGAGGTCGGGCCGCTGCGCAATCTGCGAGGTGATCTTGAGCGGCACGGACGCACCGTAGGCCGCGCGCAACGGCGCCTGAACCTGAACCACGCTGCGCCCGACCACCGGCTTGCGGCCAGCGAAGAGGCGTTCCTGCAGGCGTTCCCACTCGGGGGTGGAGGAATCGTGCGTGGCGTCAGGCAGCCCTCCCGGGGCGGCCAATGCCGCGGCGGGCGCCAGCGCCCACGCCGCCACGCCTTTGAGCGCGATGCGTCGATTTGTCGGTCGGGTTCGGGTCATGCCGGGATGCTCCTGGATTACTTGAACATCAGCTCGCGTTCGATGCGAAGGTAGGCCACCGACGCATTGCGGCGGTGGATCGTGTCGTATTGGTCCCAGCGCTCGTAGCCGGGCAGCTCCGCGGCATCGCCGACCTCGAGCAGTGACGTGCCAGAAGCCTGCAATGCGCGGACGCGGGCATCGAGGGTCCGCAGATAGCGTTCGACACCATCGATCGCCGCCCCGGCCGCCAGGGCGGGCCCGTGCCCGGGCACGATCGTGCGCGCGCCGAGCGCACGCATCGCTTCGAGCGCTTGTGTCCACCCGCCGAGCTGGCTGTCCTGGATGTCCGGAATGCGGCCGTTATCAACCAGCCCGCCGGCGAAGAGCACGCCCGATGATTCGTCGAGCACGGCGGTATCGCCAGGTCCGCTGGAGTGGCCGAAGTTGAGCACGCGCACCGGACGCCCGATGAGGTCCAGCGCGAGAACGCCGTCGAACTGCTGGTCAGGCTTGTACATCTCCGTGCCACGCATGGCGGCCTCGCCAACGACGAGACGCAGATTCTTCAGGCAAGTCTCGCAGCGTGAGGCCATCAACCCCGCGGTTCGGCTGTGCATCAGGATCGGCACGCCTTGTCGCTGGAATGCGGTGCCACCGAACAGAAACTCGGGCCGGGTGTGCGTGACGACCGCCATTCGCACCGGCAACGACGTCACCGCGCGGATGCTGGCCAGCAATACCTGCCCATGTGCGAAAGACGTGCCGGTGTCAACGGCAATCACGCCGCGCGGCCCGACGATGAACCCGGCGTTGCCGATCCGTCCGAGGTTGCTTTCGTCGGCCGCGCCGCCGGTGCCGGGCACGACGTAGACGCCCGAGGCGATCTCGACAGCGTGGCCCGGCTCGGCTGCCGGCGCGGAGGGCGTTGCACAGCCGCTCACAGACAGGGCGACCATGCCGAAACAAAGTGCGCCCAGCCACTGCCGTCGAGCGTTGGTGTTCACGCAGGGTGTCCTTGCCTACTTGCGTTCGGCGATCGTCTTCAGATTGGCGAGGCCGGACTTGTAGACGCCGGTGATCGCTGCCACCGCCGCCTCGTCGTTCTTGTCCGGCGGCGGGTCGTTGTTCGGGAAGGCGCGGTAAAAGGCACCGCGCCACTCGACGACCGACTTGTCGCCTTCGGCCTTGACGGTGATCGTCGACGTGTAGTTCGTCACCGGCAAGGCACCGCCATCCTTGGCGCGGTAGCTGTATTTCATCGCCTTGGCGTCGTACGACTCCAGGCTCTCGGTGAGCGCTCCGCCGCCCTTGAGCTTGATCTGACGCACGGAGCCTTCTTCATTGCCCTTGTCGGCCGGGCTTTCGGCCACCGCCGGATGCCAGTCCTTGAGTGCCGCGAAGTCGCCGATCACCTGCCAGACCTTGGCAGCCGGGGCATCGATCGAGATGCGTTCGACGACCTTCTGCCGCGTCGGTCCGTGCGCCTGGGCTGCGCCCATCAGGCCGGTCGACAGCAAGAGCGCAATCAGCCAGCGAAATCGTCCTGCAATCATGGGTCCGTTGCTCCTGTCGATGAAAGGTGGGTGGTTGGGTGGCGTTCAGGGGCCGAGCGGTGCGCCGATGAAGGCGCCGAACCCCCGGCTGTTGAGCCCCGTGTCGATTCGGCCCAGGGTGCGCCCGCTCGCGGCGTCGAGGACGCTGACGCAGTCGTCCATCCAGTTGACGACGTAAACCTTGTCCGCATGGGCCGCCACGCCCTCGGGATACGCGAAGCCAGTGAGCGTATCCAGCACGCGCAGGGAGGTGGCGTCGATCATGCTCACGGTATTGTCGTGCTGGTTCGTCACGTAGAGAACGCGGTCGCCGTCGGCCAGCGCCGCACCGTATGGCGCACGACCCACCTTGATCGTGTCAATGACCGCGAGCGTGCCCAGGTCCACCACCGAGATATCGTCACTGAGCACATTGAGGGCAAACAGCCGGTGCCGCGGCTCGTCGAGCATCAATGCAAAGGGGTGTTCACCCACCATCACCCGCGAGCGCACCTGGCCGCTGGCGATGTCGATCACCGCCACGCTGTTGTCGTCGCGCTCGGCGACATACACGGTACGCCCGTCGCTGGCCGCCGCCACGCCTGCCGGCGCGTGCCCGACCGCGATTTCCAGCGGCGCGGCCGCCGGATGTTTCGGGTCGAAGGCCAGCAACTTGCGTCGATACCAATCGGCCACGTAGACCCGGCTGCCGTCGGGCGCAGCGTCGATGCCCACCGGTCCGGCATCGGCGCCGGCGTCGAGCGTGGCCACCACGCGCTGCGTACGCATGTCGATCACCGACACCGTACGGCTGTCCGGGTTGGACACAAAGACCTGGCCGGCACGACTGGACGCCACCACGCCGGCGGGCGAGCGGCCCACGGGGACCGTGGCGATGACACGCCCTGCTGCCACGTCGATCACGGAGACGTCATGGCTGCCCTGGTTGGTGATGTAAGCAAACGGCGCGGCCGACACCTGCGCCGCCGCGCACACGAGCATCAGCAGCGCCAGGGGTCGTGCAGCGCTCATTGCGGCGCAAGGGGCTGGGTCTGAAGCGCGGTGAAGTTGCGGCCGCTCGAATCCGTCACCGAGGCCGCGAGTTCGGCATTCGCGTGCGGCACGAAATAGAAGCGGAAGCTCGGGTTCTCGCTCATGGAGAAATCGACGTCCGCCGAGAATACCGGCCGCCCGCCATACGTGACGTCGACCTTGCGCACGTACAGCGCGGGTGTGAACTGGCGCGACACCTGGTCCATGGCGAGACCCGAATGGTTGGGGTGGCTGATCGTCAGCTGCGCCAGCACGGGCTCGCTGCCTTTCAGGTCGCCATCGACACGCATGTGCATGCGGCCGAGAGACGCCATCGCCGCGGCTTGGTCGCCGCCGGGCGGCGCCGAGCAGCCGCCCGACGCCTTGACGAACCGTGTCGTCGCATACAGCTTGCCGTCGCTCGTTTCGGCGATGGCGCGCACGAACGAATAGCCGTCGATCCGTACGCGCGTCTCGACCTCTGGCCGCCCGCTGTCGCGCGTCAGCTGGAAGATGGCCGAGATCGGTGACGGGTTGGAGTCGATGATCAGGTACAGGCGCGTCACATACTCCGTCGCTCCCGCGGGAAGATGGGCCTTGATCGCGATCGGCACCACCGCGGCATCGATGGCGCGCGTCGGCGCGTCGAGCACGAGCATCCCCTTCGGAGCCGGCAGCACGGTGCGGCCATCAAAGAGGCTGGCGCGCACCTTGTGCCAGATGGGGCTCGCCTGCGGATCATCGGTGGGTTGCGGCGGCGCGGCATGTGCGGACGACACGATCACGGCGGCCAGCAACCACGCCACGCGGCGTGAAACGCGGCTCGCGGACGCGCAAAGGGTGCCTGGCCGCCCCTGGCTGCGGCCGGTCCCGGAGTGGAACAGGTCTGTCATGGCATCACTGCGGCGGGTTGATGAAGCAGGACTTGCGTGCCTGCGCCTGGAGTTCGCGGTATCGCTTGGCCAAGGGCTTCAGGCCTTCGTTGTCGCGCAGTTCGTTGCCGCGCTCGCCGCCGATCGACAGCGCCTTGACGACCGTGGACATCGAGACGAAGTCTTCGTACTTCACCTCGCTGGCGATCCGGTCGAGTGCGCACGAGCACTTGTTCATCATCTCGAAGGACGGGCCGGGGTTCTCGCGCATGCAGTCCTGCACGTAGACGACACGCTCCACCGTTGGAAAGTCGTTGGCCAGGGCAGGCGCGGAAACGGCTGCGCAGAGCACAGCCGACAGGAGTGAGAGGGCCGGACGTGTCATGGGAATGGGACCTGCAGTCAAGGTTTGCGTGGCGCGGCGATGGCGGCGCCGTCCAGGATCATTTCATCGAGCAGCAGCGGCGCACCCGCCGGGTCTTCGCCGGCGACGCTGCTGCGCATGGCCACCAGCCCGCCGGGAACGGCCGACGACATGGTGAAAACGTAGCGCTTGGGCGCATATTTCTCGAAGCGTGCGCGCAGGGGGTCGTCGAGATAGGGCTCGATGGCGATCTGTTGCGCCGTGATCGGCTTGCCTTTGTAGACCGCGGGAATATCTTCGATCTTGGCGCCCTGGTAGATCGCCATGCGGATCCTTTTGCGGAAGTAAGAAGACTGCCCTTTGGTCACGCGGCTCATCTCGCGAACCTCGCGCTCGAGGAAATACAGCACGGCCGGATTGCCTTCGGCGGCCTCGACCTCCGGCAGCGAGAGCTTGCGTACGCCGCTGAGAAAGGTGGTGCTCGCGCCGCAGCAGGCGCCGTCGCTCTTTGCCTGAAGTCGGATCTCGACCTTGTCGCTGAAGGGCTCACTCAGCGGGCCGCTCTGGGAATAGGCGTAGTGCAACGTGACCGGTGGCTTCATGCCATCGAAATGGCGGGTCATGAAGAGCGCGCGTTCGGCAGGCGAAAAGTCATCGGCCGCGATCACGGGTGCGGCGATCAGGGCGGCCAGCAGGGTGGCTGCGAAACGGTGGAAGGACAGGAGAAAAGGCATCTGGGGCTGTCCGCAGGTCAGGGCCGGCCGGTGACGGTTGGGCAGGTGGTTGTGGAAGGCGCTGCAACCGGTTCACCGGCCCCTGCACGCAGAGCCAATGCAGCCATGCGCACTCGCGCGGCCTCGTATGACGGGTCGAGCGATAAAGAACATGCAAATGCGCGCCGAGCCTCGTCGAGGCGGTCGCGTCGCTCCAATGCGGCACCCAGCCAGAACCAGGGTTGGGCATTGTCGGGATCGTTGCGCGACCAGTCGTTGGCCATCGATTCGAGCTCGCCCCAGCGGTTGATCTGTTCGAGGTAGGCGGCGCGCAGGAACGGCGGCTGCAAGGCCGGCGCCGTCTGCCAATAGGGCACGGCATTGCCGACGAGCGGCGCGACGGGCTTGAATGCCGCCGGTTCACGGCCGGCCACCATGCGCTGGATCCATTCGACCGGTGCAGCAAAGTAGTGCGCCTCACCTCCGCGCAGCCTGAACGTCAGGATGCCGACCAAGTAGCCCTTGTCGTCGAACAGGCCGCCGCCGCTGGCGCCCGAACTGAACCAGTTGGTGCTCTGAATCACCCGCCCGTTGTCGTACCGATGGAGACCGACGACGTGCCCCTCACTGCTCTGGATGCCAATGCCGCCGGTGAATCCGATGGCCGTGACAGGTTGACCGACGGACAGGCCGGACGTCGTGCCCATCGGTACCGCCGGCGATTCGAGGTCGGGGACACGCAACATGCACAGGTCGTGCTGCAGGTCGTCGGCCTGGGCCGACGCGGTACTGCGCACGCCGCGATGAATGACAAAGATCTCGACGGCGTTTCGGGTGACGTGGCAGTTGGTGACCGCCGTCTGCGGGCCCACCACGACAGCCGATCCGAGCGAATAGCCGCCGTTGGCCTGGGGCGCCTCCACGCGCAGCACGCTGGAACCCAGCATCACCAGCGCTTCACGTTCTGGGCTCGCCTGTGCCGGCAACCACACCTGGCCCATGACCAGCAGCGTGGACAGGCAAAGAGAGCGATTCATGATCGCGCGCCCAGACTTACTGCCCCGGTCTGGCCGGCCTGGCAAACGAATATGAGTCGTCGACCATCGGTACGCCAAACTCTTTCAGGATCGCCTGAATCTCGGGCCGGGTCGACTCGATGAGTCCTTCGACCTTCTTCTTCCATTCGGGTTCGCCGTAGCGCACACCCATGGCCATCTCGTAGTCGAACTTCACGCCACGCTCGGAGCGAAGTGGCACCACGACCAGCGCAGGCGTCTTGACGCGCTTGGCGAAGTAACCCGCGATCGGCCCCCACACCACGGCGACGTCGAGTTTTCCAGAGGCGAGATCGCGTTCGATGATCTCACCGGGATACTGCTCGGGATCGGGGCTCAGGATCGGGTAGGGCACGCCGCTGTCCACGAGGCCATGACGGGCGAGCCAGTCCGAGGCAGGGGAGCGGTCGTAGACGCCGATGCGCAGCTTGCGCAGGGCCACGGGGTCGATCTTGAAGAAATCCTCCGCGCTCTGAACCTGATCGAGTCCCTTGCCCTTGGCATAGACCATGGCGTACGTCGAGCGGTAGTAGGGCTTGGTCACGGACACCTGGTCGAATCCGACCGGCACGCCCATGACGATGTCGCACGGGTAATCCTCGCCCGGCAGCTTGAACTTCAACGTATTGCGGATGAAGGCCAGGCGGTTGGGGAACGAGAAAAACGTGACCGGCAACCCCATCGCCTTGCCGAAGACTTCGGCGATGCGGTTCTCGATACCTTCACCCTTCATGTTCGAGAAGGGCAGATTGTTCGGGTCCTGGCAGACCTTCAGCGCCTTGGGTTCGGATGACGAACCCTGGCCGAACGTCAGGGCAGGCAGTGCGGCGAGCAGCAGGGCCAGCGCACCGGCCCGCGCGACGGAGATGGTCATTTCGCGATCGGCTCGACCTTGGCGCGCGTGATCGCGCCATCCGAGCGGCCCTTGAGGTAGGCGTAGAGGTGATCGATGTTGTCCATGACGGTCTTGCTCGTCTGGAAGCTCTGCATGCCCTTCTCCAGCCGCCCGTAGGTCACGGTCTTCACGAAATCCGCCTTCGACAGCGTCTTCAGGCTGTTCACCAACGAAGGCCCGACCAGGCCTTCCTGGTTGGCGCCATGGCATCGGTCGCAGGCTGCAGCGCGCCACGTGCGAAACCCCTTCATGGTGTCTTCGTCGACCTTGTAGCCGTCGACCACCGTATACAGCGGGCTGCCGTCGGCCTTTGTCGAGGGAGGGCCGGCAGGCGCCGATGCAGCCTGGGCCCATGCGGCCGTTCCGGCCAAAGACATCAATAAACCCAACAGAGCTGTCCGGATCATTTTCAAAAGCGTCCTTCTCGAAAAACGGGGGACGGTGCCGATGGGCACCATCCCCCTGTGTCACGGTCGGCGGGGAAACCCCGCCTCAACCATGCAAACTCAGTTCGGCAGAGCGAACAAGGTCAGAGAGCCACCCAGTTCGGTGTACTGGCCGAGT
Organism: Rubrivivax sp.; assembly: GCA_024641945.1. Classification (GTDB taxonomy): domain Bacteria; phylum Pseudomonadota; class Gammaproteobacteria; order Burkholderiales; family Burkholderiaceae_C; genus Rubrivivax. The sequence continues at coordinate 9,566 of JAHECD010000104.1, forward strand.
TCACGATAACCGCCCACGGCACCCAGACCGTCGGTGTCCTTCTCGAGGCCCGCCGCCATGCCGATGCCGGCCCAGCCGCCAATGCCCGAGAACACGCCGATGTACTGCTTGCCCTTGTGCTCGTACGAGAACACGTTGCCAATGATCCCTGAGGGTGTCTTGAACTTGAAAAGTTCCTTGTTGACATCCTTCGCGTCGACACACTTGAGGTAACCCTCGAGCGTGCCGAAGCAGGACAGTCCGCCGGCGGTGTTGAGCGAGCCGCTCCAGACCGAGAACTTCTCGGGCTTGGATTGCACGATCTTGCCGGTGCCGGCGTCCCAGGCGATGAAGTTACCCATGCCGCCGTGGCTCCCCGGGGCGGGGAACATCGACAGCGTGGCACCTACGTACGGCTGGCCCGCGGTGTACTCGACCTTGAACGGCTCGTAATCCATGCACACGTGGTTCGTGGGCACGTAGAACAGACCGGTGTTGGGGTCGAAGGAAGCGGGCTGCTGGTCCTTGGAGCCCAGCGCTGCCGGGCAGATGCCCTTGGTGTTGACGTCAGGACCACCTTGCGCCGTGGAGTACTTCGCCACCACCTGCGGCCGGCCGGTCTTCATGTCGACGTGCGTGGCCCAGTTCACCTGCGGGTCGTACTTCTCGGCCACCAGGAGAGCACCGTTGGTGCGATCCAGCGTGTACGCGAAGCCGTTGCGGTCGAAGTGGACGAGCGCCTTGGTCGGCTTGCCCTTGACGGGGATGTCGGCCAGGATCATCTCGTTGATGCCGTCGAAGTCCCACTCGTCGAACGGCGTCATCTGGTAGACCCAGTTGACCTTGCCGGTATCGACATCACGCGACCAGATGGACATCGACCACTTGTTGTCACCCGGGCGTTGCGACGGGTTCCAGGTGGACGGATTGCCAGTGCCGTAGAACACCGCGTTCAGCGCCTTGTCGTAGCTGTACCAGCCCCAGGTCGTGCCGCCGCCGATCTTCCACTGGTCACCCTTCCAGGTCTTCAGCGAAGAGTCCGGGCCCACGGGCTTGACGGCGCCGTCGGTCCAGGTGGTGGTCTTGTTCGGGTCGATCAGCATCTCGGCATCGGGGCCGACGCTGTAACCCTTCCAGACCTGCTTGCCACTGTTGATGTCGTAGGCAGCCAGGAACCCACGCACGCCCCATTCACCACCCGAAATGCCGGTGATGACCTTGTCCTTGAAGACGTGAGGTGCATTGGTGTTGACGGCGCCAAGCTTCGGGTCGCCGTTCTTGACGGTCCAGATCATCTTGCCCGTCTTGGCATCGAGCGCGACGAGGTTCGAGTCGGCCTGTTGGAGGAAGACCTTGCCCTCGGCGTAGGCCAGGCCGCGGTTGACCGTGTCGCAGCACATCTGCGGGATCACGGCCGGATCCTGCTTGGGCTCGTACTTCCACTTGATCTTCTGCGTATCGAGGTCGATCGCCCAGACCTTGTTCGGGAACGGCGAATGCAGGTACATCGTGCCGTCGATCACCAGCGGCGAGCCTTCGTGGCCGCGCAGCACGCCGGTGGAGAACGTCCACGCGACCTGCATCTTGCCGACGTTGCCCTTGTTGATCTGGTTCAGCTTGGTGTAGCGCTGATTGAAGTTGTCACCCGCTTGCGCCGCCCAGTTCTTGGGGTTCGCGGTGTTCTTCTCCACATCTGCATTGGCCAGCGCAAGGCCGGGCAGTGCAAGCAGAGCGAACCCGACGCGCATCCAGGCGGGGCATTGGGATTGCCGCGCAATTTGCATGGAAGTGTCTCCTTTAGTTGCTACCGATTACCGAGAACTACTCGCGTGGCGCCGTCCAGAGGACCGAAGCGACGCGCGAACTACTGACCTCAGCGAGCGCTTTATTGCAAATTCCGCGCCCACTTGTTGCGGGGTCTTCGTGGGACCCAACTCCGCAATCGTGCATGCACCGCACAAATCACCGGCCGATGCCCGCGGAGGTGCCGCCGGATCGCCGGGCCCGAATTTGCATCAGATGTGGCAGGCAGGCAAGCGCAGTAACGCCACTCCTTCGATCTGCGATGACCGCATTTCGGGCATCTACAGGCACACCCTGTCAGGGGAAACACCATGGTTCATTTTGCGCGTCGAGGCGCGCCGAAACTTGGTGCGCCGCAAGTCGTACCGTTCTCTAAGCAGCACGTTCGCGGCCTCGGGACAAACTGTCTCACGACTGCAGGGTGCGCTGGGTGCGATGCGGTGACTCAGAAGACGTACCAGCGCTGCGGCCGATCGTGCACAAGGGATGGGAATAACCCGAGGGCCTTCGGAACTTGCGTCCGGGCAGGTAACCTCGTTCCTTCGCCTCCTGATCCGTTCAGCGCCAGCCTCACGCCTGCGATGGGCTCGAATCCTGCAACTTCCTGACCGCCCACTCACCTGTCGATGCTGAATCCTGTCCCTTCGACCGCCGCGCTACGAATCGAAAATCTGGTCAAGCGCTACGGCCCGAGAGCCGCTCTCGACGGCGTGAGCTTCGAACTGCAGGCGGGCACCTTTGTCGCATTGCTCGGCCCCAACGGCGCAGGCAAGTCAACGCTGTTCCAGGTCCTTACCGGGCTGTTCGCGGCCGACGAGGGCGATGTCCACGTGGCCGGGCAGTCGCTGCGCAGCGCCCCCGCCGCAGCGCTGCGCCACACCGGTGTCGTCTTTCAGCAGATATCGCTCGACCTCGACTTGAGCGTGCAGCGCAACCTGCTGTTCCAGGCCGATCTGCATGGCCTGCCGCGCAAGTTGGCACGGGAGCGCATCGAATCGGGTTGTGCGCGCTTCGGATTGGCGGACCAGCTCGGGCGACGGGTGCGCGAACTGTCGGGTGGCAACCGGCGCAAGGTGGAACTGTTGCGCGCCAATCTGCACCAACCGTCGGTACTGCTGATGGACGAGGCCACGGTCGGGCTCGACCCTAAATCGAGGCAGGATCTGTTGGCCGCTTTGCATGCCGACGTGCGCGAGCGTGGGGTGTGTGTGCTTTGGGCGACCCACTGGGTCGAGGAGGCGGCGGGTGCGGCGCGCGTGCTCGTGCTGCACAAGGGCAAGCTGCTCGCGGACGGAAGCCCGGCCGAAGTGACGCGCGATCTCGGAGAGGCGACGCTCGAGGCGGGCTTCATCGCCCGCACGCGCTGACCATCGCCCACGAATGCCCATGTCCAAGACCACGGAGAAACCCGAATGACCCGCGCCGCTGCCGTTTCCACCCTCGTTTTTTGTGTCGCTGCCTTCATGGCTGGCGGCGCTGCGGCGCAGGGCACGGCCTATGTGTCGAGCGAGAAAGACGATGCGCTGACGCTCATCGACACCAAGACGTTGGCGGTCAAGGGCACCGTGCCCACCTGCAAGCGCGGCCGCCATATCCAGCGCCTGCCGGACGGCAAGCTGATGGTGGCCTGCACCGACTCCAACGCTGCCGATGTGATCGACCCCGCCACGGGCAAGTCGGTGCGGCGGGTGCCGCTGGGCAACGAACCGGAAGCCTTCGACATCTCGCCCGACGGCAAGACGATCTATGTCTCGAACGAGGACGAGGCCGAGGCCAGTTTCGTCGACGCCGCGACGGGGAAGATCCTCAATTCGGTCAAGGTCGGCAAGGAGCCCGAGGGCGTCAAGGTCAGCGCCGATGGCAAGACGCTGTACGTCACCTCCGAGGTGGCGAGTCTGGTCCACGTGATCGACACCGCCGCTGGCAAGGTGGTCAAGAACATCAAGGTCGGCAAGCGCCCGCGCCGGATGGCGATCACCCCCGACGGCAAGGAGCTGTGGGTCACGAACGAGCTCGATTCGAGCGTGACCGTGGTCTCGACGGCGAACCACGAAGTCGTCGCGACGTTGCCTTTCGAGGTCAAGGGCGTGCGCAAGGAGGACATCACCCCGGTGGGCATCACGATGTCGCGCGACGGCAAGCGCGCCTTCGTGGCACTTGGGCGTGCCAACCGGGTGGCCTTCGTCGACGTCGCCGCTCGCAAGGTGACCGACCTCGTGCTGGTCGGCAAACGCGCCTGGAACGTGGCACTCGACCAGGCCGGTGCACGGCTGTGGGTCGTCAACGGCTTGTCCGACGACGTCACCGTGGTCGAAGTGGACGGTGCCCGTGCGATCAAGAGCATTCCGGTCGGCCGCGTGCCTTACGGTGTGGTGGTCGTCGAATGAGGGCACGCGCAGCCGCCGTGTCCGTGCTCTTGGCGGCCGGGGCGACGGCATTTCCTGCGCTGGCCGCCGCGGTCGCGCTGAAAGCGACGCTGATTGTCCCGGCGGACGACCCCCGCCTGGAACGTGCGCGTGCAGAGCGTGGTTACCTCGGGCACCCGGGTGGCCCGGCCGGCGACGGCGTGAAGCTGGCACTCGACGACAGTCAGTTCGAGCTCGACGCCGCTGGTGCCGGCGTGCAGGTCGCGACACAGTCCGTCACTTCGGCCGACACCGCCCGTGCCGCCGCCATCGCGGCGGAGAAGGCGGGCGCGGCCGTGGTGCTGGTGGATCTGCCGTCGACCGACTGGCTGTTGGCGGTGGCCGACGCCGTCAAGGTGCCGGTGCTGAACCTCACCGACGCGGCCGACCGGCTGCGTGCGCAGGACTGCCGACCGCGCCTGTTCCACCTGATGCCGAGCGAGCGCATGCGCACCGACGCGCTGGCGCAGACGCTGGTGGCGCGCAAGTGGTCGCAACTGCTGCTGCTGGTGGGGCCGAGTGCCACCGATGCACAGCGTGCGGCCACGGCGCAAGCCTCGATCAAGCGTTACGGGCTGAAGGTCGCTGCGACACGACCGTACAAACTGTCGGCCGACCCGCGCGAGCGGGATCTGGCGAATCCGCTGCTGCTCACGGCCGGCACCACCTACGACGCCGTGTGGGTGGTGGACAGTGATGGCGAATTCGCGCGCTCGCTGCCGTACCGCACTGTCTTGCCGCGCCCGGTGGTCGGCGATGGTGGGCTCGTGGCGCTCGGCTGGCACGCGCAGTTCGAGCGTTTCGGTGCGCCGCAGGTCGTGCGCCGCTTCACCAAGGCGTATCACCGGCCGATGACCGCGCAGGACTGGACGGCGTGGATGGCCGGCAAGGTGCTGGTCGGTGCCGCGGTGGCCGCGCCCAAAGGCCCTGCCGCAGCCTGGGGGCAAGCCCTCGCCAAGCTTCCGGTCGATGGATCGAAGGGCACCTCGATGAGCTTTCGCGCCTGGGACGGGCAACTGCGCCAGCCGATGCTGCTGACCGACGGCCAGGGTGTGATCTCGACCGCGCCGATCGAAGGCATCCTCCACCCGACGAACATACTCGACACCCTCGGCGCCGACGCGCCGGAGAAGCTCTGCAAGGCGCCCCGATGACCACCACCACGACGCTTCCCGCCGCCGTCGAGGGCACCGCACGTCACGGCCTGCCGCACGCGCTGCAGGCGATGCGGGCGATCGTCCTGCGCGAACTGCTCAAGTTCTCGCAGCAGACCGGGCGCCTCGTGTCGGCGCTCGTCCGGCCGCTGCTGTGGCTCGCCGTCTTTGCCGCCGGTTTCCGCAACGTCTTCGGCGTGGCCATCGTCGAGCCCTACGACACCTACATCCCGTACGACGTCTACATCGTGCCTGGGCTCGTCGGCATGGTGCTGCTGTTCAACGGCATGCAGTCATCGCTGGCGATGGTCTACGACCGCGAGATGGGCCTGATGCGGCTGCTGCTCACGGCGCCGTTGCCACGCGCGTGGCTGCTCTTCAGCAAGTTGTGCGCGACGGCGCTGCTGTCCGTGCTGCAGGCGCTGGCCTTCGTCGTCGTGGCGGCGCTGATCGGCACCGACTTGCCGATGTTCACCTGGGCAGGGCTGCATGCGCTCGTAGCGCTGATGGCCGGCGCGCTGATGCTCGGTGCGCTCGGTCTGCTGCTGTCGGTGTATGTGAAGCAACTCGAGAACTTCGCGGGGACGATGAATTTCGTGATCTTCCCGATGTACTTCATGTCGACGGCGCTCTATCCGCTGTGGAAGCTGCAGGAGTCGGGCGCCGAGTGGGTCTACCAGCTGGCGCGCTTCAACCCGTTCACGCACGCCGTGGAGTGGTTGCGCTTTGCCTTGTACGGCAAGGACCCGGGATGGGCGCCGTGGGTCGTGCTCGGCTGCGGCACGGCCTTCTTCGTGCTGGCCTGCTGGGGCTACGACCCGCAGCGCGGTTTCGGCGGCCTCGCCAAACGCGGCGGAGGCCCGCCATGACGTCCTGGACCCGGCGTGCCTGGATGTCCGCAGCCGGGGCGCTCGCCGGCAGCGCGGCTGCGCGCGCCCTGGCGCAGGCGGGCGGGCGGTTCCCGCAGCGGCCGATCACGATGTGGGTGCCGTGGACGGCCGGTGGCGCCACCGACATCACGCTGCGTCTTCTGGCCGACCTGGCCACCAAATACCTGGGCCAGCGTGTGGTGGTCGAGAACCGCGGCGGCGCCGGTGGCACGCTCGTGATGCCGATCCTGCAACAGGCCGAGCCCGACGGCTACACGATCGCGCAGATCCCGCAGCCCGTGCTGCGAGCACCCTTCACGCAGAAGGTGCTCTGGGATCCGATCCGCGACGTCACGCCGATCATCCAGATCTCGGGGGTCACGTTCGGCGTGCTCGTGCCGGCGTCGAGCAAGTTCCAGTCGCTGGACGACCTGTTTGCGTTCGCCAAGGCCCACCCGGGCGAACTCTCGATCGCCACCAACGGCGTGGGCACGACGCCGCACCTCGTGCTCGAGGAACTGTTCACCGCGCGCGGGCTGCGCTACATCCACGTGCCGTACAAAGGCACGACCGAGCTGACGATCGCGCTCGATGGCCGGCAGGTCATGGCGGGCGTCAACTCGTCAGGCTTCGCGCCGTTCGTCGACTCGGGCAGCCTGCGCCTGCTGGTGACGTTTGCCGCCAAGCGCTCACCGCGCTGGCCGCAGGTGCCCACGCTGCGCGACCTCGGCTACAACATCGTCGCCCAGTCGCCGTTCGGACTTGGCGGGCCGCGCGGGTTGCCGGCGCCGATCGTGGCGACGTTGCACGATGCCTTTCGCCAGGCCATGTTCGAGCCGCAATTCATCCACGAGATCGCCAAGTACGACCAGGACGTCGACTATCTCGGTCCGGCCGAATACGGCAAGTGGATGCGCGAGCAATATGCCAAGGAACGTGTGGCGGCGGAGCGCATGGGGCTGCTGCGCGGCGGCAATTGACGCGGCACCCGCCGCAGCACGAGGGATGGACTGCGATGGACCGTGACGACTCTCTGCTTTCCGATTGGCGTGCGCGCGCGCTGGCGCTCGAAGAAGAGGTTGGCCGTGCCGTGATCGGGCAGTCGCGTGTCGTGCGGCTGGTCAACATTGCTGTCTTCGCGCGCGGGCACGTGCTGCTCCAGGGCGACGTGGGCGTGGGCAAGACGACGCTGCTGCGCGCCTTTTCGCAGGTGCTCGGCGGCGCGTTTGCACGCGTGGAGGGCACTGTCGACCTGATGCCCAACGATCTGGTCTATTACACCTACATCGACGCCCAGGGCCGGCCGGCCGTGGAGCCCGGGCCCCTGGTTCGCGACGGTGAAAACCTGGCGATCTTCTTCTTCAACGAGATAAACCGCGCGCGGCCGCAGGTGCATGCGCTGATGCTGCGCGCGATGGCCGAGCGCAGCGTGCAGGCTTTCAACCGCGAGGTGAAACTGCCGCACCTGCTGGTCTTTGCCGACCGCAACCGGGTCGAGCGCGAGGAGACCTTCGAGATCGCCTCCGCCGCGCGCGACCGCTTCATGATGGAGATCACCATCGATGCCCCGGCCGACGAGGCGCAGCGGCGGGCGCTCGTCTTCGAGTCGCGCTTTCACGATACCGACGCGCTCATCGGCGCCCTGCCTTCGGCGATGGTGCCGCACCAGGAACTCGGCGAGCTGGGCCTGGCCCTGCAACGCGGTGTGCAGGCCGCGCCGGCATTGCAGGACTATGCGCTGGCACTTTGGCGCGCCACGGCGGCGCCGGCGGACTACGGTGTGAAGGTGTCGGGCCTCGATACCTCGCAACTGATGCTTGCCGGTGCCAGCCCGCGCGGCATGAGTCTGATGATGCGGGCCGCCCGGGTGGCGGCGTGGCTCGACGGCCGCGCCTATGTCACACCCGAGGACGTGCAGTCGGTTTTCGTCGAGACGATCGCGCACCGCCTGTGTTACCAGCCGGTGTACGAGCTGCAGCGGCACGAGATCGCACCGCATCTGATGCCGGCGCTCCTGGGCGCCGTGGCTGCGCCCTGACCGACGGCGCACCGAGCCGAACTCACCGCCATGCCGCGCGCCATCCGCGAACTGCACTACCGCATCGGCGCGCCGGCGGCCGGTGTATTCCCGGGCCACCATCGCAGTCGCAGCGGGTCCACGGGCTTCGAGTTCCGCACCCATGCGCCGTTGCAGGATGCGCCGGAATCCCGGCGCCTCGATGTGCTGGCCAGCCTGCGCGACCCGTTCGGCCGCTGGATGGTGCGCCTGATGAGCCAGCGCCTGTCGATACCGGTGGCGGTGGTGGCCGACCTGTCGGCGTCGATGGCATTCCGTGGGCCGCCTGCCAAGATGGACGTGCTCGCGGACTTCACCGAAAGCCTGGCCTGGTCGGCCTGGCGCACGGGCGACAGCTTCGGTTTTGTCGGCTGCGACGACGAGGTGCGGCGCGACTGGCTGCTGCTGCCCACGCGCCAGCGTGGTGCCGGGCTCGCT
>JAHECD010000013.1 GCA_024641945.1 Rubrivivax sp.
TCGAGTGGCGCTTGCCCGACGTGTCACTGTTCGGGTCGATGCCCAGGCTGCCGAGTTCGGCTGTGATGTCGGTCGCCTCGAAGCTGGACTTGTCGCGCTTGTGTTCGAAGCCGAACGCCGCGGCCGCCATGCCGCCGTCCATCTTGAAGAGTTCCATCGACCCACGTGCATCGATGAAATCGACCGTGGCTTTCCCAATCAGCGTATCGGCATTGACCTGCGCCGCTGCGATCGCGGCGATGCCTGCAGCCGTCTGGCCCAGGGTGGGGTCGGCGTGGGTGCCGAACGGATTGATCACGCCGTCAAGGACGCCCTGGCGGATCATCGTATCGTTGACGTAGCCGCGCTTGACGGACGCATTGCTCTGGTTCTGGGAGCGACCGATCGCGGCCTTGTAGTCGATGCCACCCGCATAGCCTTCGATATCGACCATGAAGCGCTCGGTCGTGGTGTCGTCGCCGCTCGTGCGCTTGCCTGCCGGCACCTGGCGCCAGTTGACCGAGCCGCCGATCGACGTGCCGGTGGTGTTGACCACGCCGAGGGCGTCGATCAGCCCGCTGATGTCCCGTGTGGGCGCGCCGGCGGGGAAAAACGGGCTCGAGGCCAGGATCGCGCTGCTGGTCGGCGCCGGTGCGACACGCGAAATGGCCTTGTTGTTTGCGTTGAGGTATTCGGCGGACAGGATCGTGTCGCTGGTGAGCGCAAAGGAGCCGCGAATCAGCCCCGTGATCTGCTCGTTGGCGGGAATCAGGTCAATCGACTTGGTGAAATCATATCGACATGAACCAAACGCACCCGTGTTGTCCGGATTGGCATTGCGCGGCACCGAGAACGGCGGGTCGCAGTTGGGCCCCGACGGCTCGAACCCGTCGACGTCACCAGGGAAGGCCGTGCCGCTGGTTCCGTTGGTGATGTCGCTGCGCGTGGTGCCGAGAATGCCGGTCGAACCGAACTTGCGGTCGACGGCAGCCAGCACCTTCTGCTTGCGCCAGTCCAGGGTGGCCAGCAAGCTGAACCGGTTCTCGGTCAACGAGCCGAAGCCCGCAACCACGCTGGCGCGGTCGGTCGCACCGGCGCTACCGGCCTCGGGACGCTGCGTCGAAACGCTGATCTCGACGCCCTTGAAGTCGCGCTTGAGGATGAAGTTGATGACACCGCCGATGGCATCGGTGCCGTAGATGGCGGACGCGCCGTCACGCAGGACTTCGATCCGGTCCACCGCTGCGAGCGGGATGGCATTCAGGTCGACGGCCGCGGAGTCGAACGCATGGTTCGCCAGGCGCCGGCCATTCAGCAGCACCAGCGTCTTGTTGGCGTTGCTGCCGATCGGGCCGCTCAGGCCGCGAAGGTCGGCCTCCGCCTTGCCGCCGGTCGTGGCGCCAATGGACTGGCTGACGCCGAAGTTCGACTGGTTCGACGCCAGGCGCTGCATCGCCTGCTCGGCCGTGGTCACGCCTTGGGCGGTGAGTTCCTCGGCCTTGATGACCGTCACCGGCAAAGCCGTTTCGGCATCGACCCGCTTGATGGAAGAACCCGTGATCTCGATCCGTTGTTGCGCCATGACTGGCGTCGACGCCATCAATACGACACCGCCCAGCGCCACCAGCGCTGCGGTGCAAACCTTCGTCCTCTTGAACATGCCTGTACTCCTGTGAGGTAAATGGATCGGATATCCCTCGGCCCATACAAGACCTGTGCCAGCGCGATACGTCGGCTTCGTCAAGTTATGTAGCCTTGTGCTCCAAATTCTTACCCAAAGCCCCCTTCGACACCCCTGCGGGTAACCCACTAACGTTGGTACGCCGCAACGATAAATTCACCTAAGAATGCGGTGCGCCAGCCCATGATCCCCCGCGTTTCGGGGTGTCGGTTACTCGCGAACGAGGCGCGGGACGGCAGCCAGGAGGGTGCGGGTGAAGGAATCGACCGGTGCACCCAATACTGTGGCGCAGTCACCCTGCTCGACGATTCGGCCGGACTGCATCACGGCAACCCGATCTGCAATCGTTTCCACTACGCCGATATTGTGGGTAATGAATAAGTAGCTCAGCCCCAATTCGCGCTGCAATTCCCGCAACAAATTGAGGATCTGTGCCTGGACTGAAACATCCAGCGCCGACGTCGGCTCGTCACAGACCAGCAGCTTGGGTTGCACAGCCAGCGCTCGGGCGATGGCGATGCGCTGGCGCTGGCCGCCGGAAAACTCGTGTGGATATCGATCGAGCGCGTCACGACGCAGCCCGACCTGCTCGGTCAGGCGTTCGACGCGGTCGCGCCGCGCCTCGGCGGTCATCTCGGGCCACAGTGCAAGCAGCCCTTCCTGCAACAGTTCGGAAACGCGCATGCGTGGGTCGAGCGATGCAAACGGATCCTGGAAGATCACCTGGACATCGCGCCGCGCGGCCTGCAGGGCCACACCGTCGAGAGCGCAGAGGTTCTGTCCGTCAAGAACGGCACGGCCCTCGACGACGGCTTGACGCCGCATCAGCTGCGCGATCGCCTTGCCGGTGGTCGTCTTGCCGCAACCCGACTCGCCCACGAGCGCGAGTGTCTGCCCGCGTGCAACCTCGAACGACACTCCGTCGACCGCATTGAAATGCCCGACCACACGCTTGAGCACCCCGCTGCGCACGGGGAAACGCACCCGCAGGTCTTCCACCTTCAGCAGCGTAGCGGGAGGCGTCTTCGGCTCGGCCGGTGCAGTCTGGACGATGACGGCGCTGCTCTGTGGTGCGTTCAGCAGGTCCCCCGCGACGGCGCGTATGCACCGAACGTCATGCCCGGCCGAAACCTCTACCAGCCCCATGTCAGATGCGGCGCATGTGGGCTGCGCGTGTTGGCAACGCGGCGCAAATCGGCACCCCTCGAACCGCAGCCACAGCGGCGGCACGGTGCCTGCGATCGCCTCCAGCGCCTGCCCGCGCCGAGACGCGTCGGGCAACGCACGCAGCAGCGCCTGCGCATAAGGGTGGCGGGGCGCGGCAAAGAATTCGCGCGCGGGCGCCACCTCGATGATCTGGCCGGCGTACATCAGCGCCACGCGGTGTGCCATGCCAGAGACCACGGCAAGATCGTGCGTGATCAGCAGCAGCCCCATGCCACGCTCGCGCTGCAGTTCCTTCAGGAGCTCGAGGATCTGGGCCTGGATCGTCACGTCGAGCGCGGTCGTCGGCTCGTCGGCCACCAGGAAGTCGGGCTCCGCCGCCAGCGTCATCGCGATCATCACGCGCTGTTTCTGCCCACCGCTCATGCGGAACGGATAGTCGTCCACGCGACGTGCGGGTTCAGGAATTCCCACGCGTTCGAGCCACTCGATCGCCTTGACGCGAGCAGCGTCGCCGCGCAACGCGGTGTGGGTCTCGATCGCCTCGACGATCTGGTCGCCCACGCGCATCACGGGGTTCAGGCTCGTCGACGGCTCCTGGAAGATCATGCCGATGCGCCCACCGCGCACACTTCGCATGGCCGACTCCGCCAGTTCGAGCACATCGGTCTGCGCGTGGCCGCCGTCGATCCTGATCGACCCCGCCGTCACCTGCCCGTTTTCAGGCAGCAGCCGCAGCAACGCCAGGGCCGTCATGCTCTTGCCGCAGCCCGACTCGCCCACCAGCGCAAAGGTCTCGCCCCGCGCAATGGCCAGCCGCAGGCCGTCGATGGCGCGCACGGTGCCGGCCTCGGCATCGAGTTCGACGTGCAGGTCTTCGATGCGAAGCATGTCAGGCGGCCTTGCGCTTCAGTCCGAGGCGCGGCTTGAACACCTTGGCGCGCGGGTCGAACGCCGTCTGCACCCCGTCGGCAAACAGGTTGGCCGCCAGCACCAGCGAGACCATGAAGGTGAAGGCGGAGGCAAAGCTCCACCACACCACCGGGTCGCGGCTCATCTCGGTGCGCGCCACATTGATCATGCCGCCGAAGCTGTTCATGCTCGGGTCCACGCCCACGCCCACATAGCTCAATACCGCCTCGTACAGCACCAGCGCACAGAAGTCGAGCACGGTGGTGATCAGCATCAGGTGCGCCACGTTGGGGAAGATGTGCCGCAGCATGATGCGCCAATCACTCACGCCGAAGGCGGTCGCGGCCTGCACATATTCCAGTTCGCGCAGCTTCAAAGTCTCGGCGCGCAGCAAGCGGCACAGGCCGGCCCAACCGGTCAGGCCGAGGATGGCGCAAAGCAGAAACAACTTCAGATCCGCCCGTTCGGTGCCGGTGTCGAACATGTCCGGGTTCTTGTCCAGGAACACCTGCACCATGAGCACGCAGGCCGCGATCAGCAACACGTTGGGCACGGACGACAGCAGCGTGTAGAGGTACTGCACGACTTCATCCACCCAGCCGCGGAAATAACCCGCGGCAATCCCCAGGCCCACCGCAAGCGGCAGCGTGGCGATGGTCGACAGCGTGCCGATGACAAACGCCGTGCGGATGCTCTTCAGGCACTGGAGCAGTACGTCGTTCCCGGTGCGGTCGGTGCCCAGCACGTGGTAGGCCAACGAGAGTGCGCCCACCACGCCACCGGCCACGCACAGCAGCGTCAGCGTGACGATGGCGGCATGCCATGGGACCGTGGTTTCGCGGCGCCAGACGGCGCGCGCCACCACCGCAAATGAAGCCTTCTGGGCGCGCGCGAGGGCCGCGATCAGCCCCGACGCCAGCAACACGGCGAGCACGACACCGGCCAGCAACCCTGCGCCAGCGCGCACGGCAAGATCGGCACCGCGCTGAACGGCCGGCTGGTCCAGTGTGGTGCACGCGTGCTGCAAACGCGGACGGACGCGCAGAACCTGACCATCGACGGTCACGGATTCCTTGGTGAAGCCGTCACAGGACAACGGCTCTGAATAACTCGCCTCCCGAGCGTCCACGATGTGCGCAAGCGCCCTATCGAGCAGCGACCAGGTGCGTGTGTCGTAGGCGACCTGCGTGACACCGGGTGCAGCGGGCAGCCTCGGCCGGTAATGAAGGCTGTCGAGCAACGTGATGCACAGCGCAAGCGCAAGCAATACCGACGCGCCGAGCGCCGGCGCGTCCTGGAAGACACGCCGCCATTTCGCGCGCAGATCCGCGCTGCGATGAACCTGCCAGGCATAGAAGATCAACGCGGCCACGAGCAGCAACACCACCACGTCGGTCCAGAGAATGACGATCTTCGGCATGTCGATGTGGGCTCAGGACAGGCGTACCCGGGGGTCGACCCAGGTGTACGCGATATCGATCAGGATGTAGGTGGCGATGTAGAGCAGCGAGCCCAGGAACACCATCGTGCGCACGATGGCGAAATCCTGCCCGGTGATCGCATCGATCACGTAGGCCCCGAGGCCGGGAATGCCGAAGAAGCTCTCGAACACGAGGCTGCCCAAGAACACATACGGGAGATAGGAGCCGGCGCTGGTGATGATGGGGATGAGCGCATTGCGAAGCACGTGGCGGAGCAGGACCACCGGTTCGCTCAACCCTTTGGCGCGTGCCGTGCGCACATAGTCCTTGGTGCTCTCCTCGAGGAACATCGCGCGGTACAGGCGCGCCTCGCCACCCAGCCGGGAGAGCAGGCTCAACGCGATCGGCAGCACGAGAAACCGCACCGCATCGAGCCCGGGCGCGTAACCCGAGATCGGCGCGAGACGCCAGAGCTTCGAAAATACGAACTGCCCGACGATGATGTAGAACAGGCTCGACACCGAGAGCATCACGACACAGAGCACCACGCCCCAGAAGTCCAGACGCGTCTGGCGGAACATCACCAGCATCAGCGCGAACAAGGTACTCACCACCACCTGCAAAAGGAACAGCGGCAGTGCCAGCTGCAGGCTGGCCACCATGCGCGTACGCACCTGCTGGCCGATGTCGCCCGCACTTTCCGCGTCCGCCCGGCCGAAATTCAGCGTGAAGAGCGACACCGACCGCTCCCAGAAGATCGTCTCGGTATAGCGCTGGGCACCCTCCTTCGCCGGGTTCACGTACAGCGGCTTGTCGTAGCCGCGCTCGGTCTTCCATTTCTGGATCTGCTCTTGTGTGACACGCTTGCCGCCGATATTGAGGCGCGCCATGTCGTCCGGCGTATTGAGCGTGAAGAACAGAAAGAACGTGGCCAGGTTGACACCCAGCAGGATCAACACGCCATAACCAATGCGCCGGATCACATAGGCGATCACGCAGCGATCTCCTCGCCGCGGGCGTTCATGCGCTCGCGACGCCGGAAGCTGCGCACGGCATATCCGGCGAGCAGCACGAGTGCCACGAACAGCGCAATCACCGGCCACCAGACGGGGCGGTTCCACTCGGCCTGCAGGCGTGCACGTTCATCCGTATCGACACGGTAGTAGCGCGCCATGTCGCGTATCAGGATCGACGGCTTGCCGTTCTTGACCCACGGCTGGAATGCGCCAGAGGCGAACGGAAAATAGCCGAAGGCCCAGGGCGCATCGTCCTGCGCCATGCGCACCATCTCGTCGATCAGCTTCTGCTTGGCCGGCCCGTCATCGGTGAGCTTGAGCTGCGCGTACAGCCGATCGAACTCCGGGTTTTCGTAGTTCGCCGTGTTCTCGCCGTCGCTGCGTGTCTTGCCGTTGGGGCCGTAGAGCAGGAAGAGAAAATTCTCGGCGTCCGGATAGTCGGCGAGCCAGCCCGACCAGAACACCTGGTGCTTGCCCTTGCGCACCTTCTCCTGGAACTGGTTGTTGTCGGTGGCGCGGATGTCGAGCTGCACCCCTATCTTGGCGAACTGCTTGACCATCCACTCCAGCTTCGGCTTGCGATCGGGCGTGGGGATGGCGTAGTAGTCGTAGTTCAGCGTCAACGGCTGGCCCGTCTGTGCGTTGCGTCCGCCCGGGTAGCCGGCCTGCGCCAGCAATTCCTTCGCGTCCTCGATGCTGCGGCGCACGAGCCGGTCGCCATTGCGCTTGTGCGTCACGGCATTCAGGTCCTCCGGCGTGCCGTGGTGCGAGCCGAAGAGTCCGGCAGGTACGGGGCCCATCGCCACCTCGCCGCCGTCCTCGGGAAAAATGCGCGTGAACTCCTCCCAATCGATGGCGATCGACAGCGCCTGGCGCAGCTTGCGATTCTTCAACTGCTGTTCGGGCGTGCTGCCGCGTCCGATCACCGGGTCGAGCATGTTGAATCCGATGAACCAGTTGGACAGGTCGACGACCTTCGGGAACTTGAATCCCTTGGCGGTGTATTCACGCCGTACGTCTTCGGAGTCCTCCATGTCGACGGAGAAATCGACCCCGTAGTCGGTGCGCTCGATCACCGGCACGTCCAGGTAGCCTTGGCGGAATTTCGACTTCAGCGGCACCTTCTCCTTCTCGATCAGGAAGATGATCTTCTCGATGAAGGGCATCGTCTTGCCGCAATCGTCGAGCAAGCCCGCGGACTTGTCCTGCGGCATGCCTTCGCAGGGGTACGGGACGCCGCGGTAGTTGGGGTTGCGCGCAATCACGTGGCGGCGGTCCTGGGTCGACGCGACCATCATGTAGGGCCCCGTGCCGACCGGCCAGGTATCGAGCGACAGCCCGTTCGCCGCCATGCCGGGCTGTGCGTAGAAGGCATCGGCCTCCCACGGCACCGGCGCCGTGAACGGCATGGCGAGCCAATACTTCCACTGGGGGTATTTGCCGTGCAACCGGATGCGCAGGAGGTACTTCTCCGGCGCCGTGGCGCCTGCCAGCGGCCATTCACGGAAGTCGAGAAACGGCTTGTCGAGACTGGCCGGATCGAGACCCTGCCGCAGCTTCGCATCTTCGGTCTTGATCCGGGCGATGTACGCCTTCAGCCCGATCACATATTCGGCAAAGATGCCAGCGATCGGCGTCGTGATGCGTGTCGTGGCGTGGCGCTTGAGAGCGTAGACAAAATCCTCCGCCACCAGTTCGCGAGTGCCCATGTGCTCGAACTGAAGCGGCGAACGCCGCTCGCCGATCTCGCCGGGCTTCATCGCGTGATAGCGGTAGTGCCCCTGCTCGTCGACCGCGAAGGCCGGATGCGGCTGGTACCGGATGCCAGGCTCGATGGGGATGTCATAGACGCTCTCGGCCACCTGGTCACCCGGCGCATCCGGTGGAAGCGGCTGGCCGTCCTTGCCGACGTAGCGCGGTGCCACGACGCTGCGCGCCACCTTGGGAATCAGCTCGTAGGGCCGCTTGAGATAGTGGTACCCGTACAGCGGCTCGTAGATCGAGAACGTGAAAGGCGTTTCGTTGTTCCAGTACGAAGCCGTCGGGTCCAGGTGGCGCGGCGAGCGGTCGAGAAAGGCCGAATACAGCACGTTGTCGGACGCGCGCTCGCCCGTATGCGGGTCGTTGTTGCACGACACCGCCGCCAGCGCGGCAAGAAGCAGAACGACGACGGCGCGCATCGAACCCATGTCACCACCCGATCAGCACGTTGCGCCCGTCGACCACGAGCGTGACCCGCACATTTACCGGCATCGTGACGTGCGTGGCCACGTGCCCGAATGGCAGACCCGTCAAGACCGGAACCTTCGTTCGTGCACGCAGCGCCTGGAGTGCGGACTTCATCTTGTACCCCCGGTCCAGCGGGCTCGGCTTGTAGGCGGTGAAGGCCCCGAGCACGACCGCTTTCTGGCTGTCGAGCACACCTGCCTGCTGCAGATGCAGCAGGTTGCGCTCGACGCGGTAGGGGTGCTCGTTGACGTCCTCCAGATACAGGATGCCGCCCTTGACACGGGGCCAGTGCGGCGTACCCAGCATCGAGCAGAGCATCGTGAGATTGCCGCCCCACAACGTACCACGCGCTTCCAGGCCGTCGAAGCCCGCCTCTGTGCGGAAACCCACCGCCTCGAGCTCGCCGCCCATGGCCTCGACGAAACACGTCGAGGTGATGTCGTCGAGCTCTTCGCGGCCAAAATCGTCAACGGCCAGCGGGCCGGCCCAGCTTGGCGCCCTGGCGTGCGCCAGCAAGCCCATTTGCAGCGCGGTCAAGTCGCTGTACCCGACCCAGCGCGTGCCCTGCTCCACGCTGCGTGCCAGCAGCTTCCAATCGATGCGGTCCAGAAGGCGCGTGAGCCCATAGCCGCCGCGCGTGGCCATCGCGATCGACGGCGCCTGCGATGCGACGCGGTGCAGCGTGGCGAGCCGGACATCGTCGTCGCCGGCAAAACGTTGATGGCGCGCGCGCGCAGCTTCGTCGATACAGACATCGAACCCCAAGGCCTTCAACCGACGCGCGGCCAGGCGCAAGGGTGCGGCCTTGGCCAGCACGCCAGCGGGAGTGAAGAGAGTCAATGAAGTCATCGTGATGACGCGGTTCCGGCCGAAGCGGGCCAGTCGCTCACCTCGGTGGCCTCGCCGATCGGTATCTCTGCTTGGACGGGCTCACCACCCGCCCCGGCGGGGTCCGTCCGATGCGCGGCCTTTTGCGCAGCGCGGCGCTCGGCAAAAAAACCGCGCAGCAATTTCGCGCTGGATTCGGCCAGCACGCCCCCCAGCACATCGGTATGGTGGTTGAGTGGCGCCTGCGCAAAGAGATCGATCACCGACCCTGCGGCGCCCGTCTTCGGATCGAAGGCGCCGAAGACCACGCGTTTGAGCCGCGCATGCATCAACGCCATCGCGCACATCGCACAGGGCTCGAGCGTGACGAAGAGCTCGCAATCGGGCAGGCGGTAATTCTCGAGCAACTGCGCTGCATGGCGCAGGGCAACGATCTCGGCGTGGGCCGTCGGGTCGTGGGTGGTGATCGGCCGGTTGTATCCGGTGGCCAACACCTGCGGCACGCCGTCGACCTGGCGCACGATGACCGCACCCACCGGCACCTCGCCCGCAAGTTGCGCGTTCAGCGCCTGGTCGAGCGCCAGTCGCATCGCATGTTCGTCGCCGGCAGCGCTCAATGGGCCTCCCGGCTGAGTTGCCAGGCCCGGCGGCGCGCCTCGCGCCGTTCCTGGTAGTCGTGGCGAACGCCGTCCACCCATTGCCACATGTCGACGTGCTGCAGTTCGTCGGCCATGGCGGCCCGGTCGGGCAGCATTGCCGGACGTGCCGTGCGAAGGTACTCGCGGCCAAAACCGTCGCGACCCAGCCAGCCGGCATCGACCAGCCAGCGACGCAGCTCGACATGGTCCGTATCCAGGCACGTGGCAGGGCCCGCCAGCTGCCTGATCAGCACGTCATTGACTTCACGCTCCGACATCACGCCAACGGGCATCGAAGCCCATACGAGCGCCAGCAGCAACTCGAGCTGAGGTGGCGGCAACCCCCCGAGGCACAGCCCGTCCTTGACGACGAGCCGCGCCAGGGTGGGGAGCGTGTCACCGGTGCGCACGGTCATTGCGAAGCAGCCTCTGCCGCGCGCACGGCCGCGCCCTGTTCGATCGACTGGGAAACCCGGTCCGCGGCAGCCTGCGCCGGGGCCAGCGTGTTCGCCTGGGCCGGCAGGGCGCCCGAGGCCGCCGGCGCGCCGGGCGCCAAGGCCTGGAGTTGCGTGGCGGAAAACTTCATCACCGCTACGGCAGCCAGGAGCAGGGCCACGACGCCAAGGAACATTCGCATCTCGGCATTCTGCCTTGATGCGATACCGGCCACATGCCGGTGGCAACCCGATAAGAAGCGCACACGTGTGCGTGCATGGCCCCCAGATGGGCACGCAGCGGCAGCACCATTGGTGGGTCACGCACCCCGCGTCCGGGCACCACTGGCACGCGGTCCTGTCCTACATCCGCTGCGCGCGCCGTCCGATGCCACGCGTGCTGGCCGGCGCAGACACTGGATTCACCTTCAAGACATCAACGATGTCCTGTGGTTCGGACAGTCACCTCGGTGGCCCGGTTCGATCGAATCGCAAGATTGAGTTCAAGAGTCGAGAACCAACTGCCAACGCAGTCAACCAAAAGAGGAATCCAACATGAAAACGTCACTTCGCACCGCCTTGATCGCCGTGGGTACGGCCGCCTTGCTCGCCACCACTGGTTGTGCCGTCACTCGCGGCCAGGAAACCGTGGGTGCCTACATCGACGACACCGCCATCACGACCGCCGTGAAGGCGCACTTCGTGGACAACAAGACGGTGGATGCGTCGGCGATCAGCGTCGAGACCTTGAAGGGCACCGTGATGCTCTCCGGGTTCGCCAAGAGCATGGCCGAGAAGGAGACGGCCGGCTCGATCGCGATGAAGACCAATGGCGTCAAGAGCGTCAAGAACGAAATCTCCGTCCGCCCGTAATTCGGGACTCCAACCACCGAAAGGATTCAACATGAACTGGGATCAGATCGCTGGAAACTGGAAACAGCTGACCGGCAAGGCCAAGGAACAGTGGGGCAAGCTGACCGACGACGACTTCGACGTCATCGCCGGCCGCCGTGACCAGCTCGCCGGCAAGATCCAGGAGCGCTACGGCGTTGCCAAGGACGAAGCCGAGAGCCAGGTGGCGGCATGGGAACGCCAAGCCACGGACTCGTGGTTCAAGAAGCACTGACAAACTTCCCGGTGTGCGCAAGGCCGATCGCCTTGCGCGCACCGGAGCGTGGGTCCGCCATCTCCGGCCGACCCAAGCCGTCACGACTCGCGCCTGCACGCGGGCGTTGATCCCAGCGCATGGCGGCGCACGCTATCCGGTACCGCGCGAACCGATGCACACTGCAAGCTTAGAAATTTACGGCGTTGCGTGCATCGCCTCCTCAACCCGATGTCCCGGATCACAAGCCCCGGCGCACCCACGCAAGCGTCGAACGAATCCTCACTGCACGCAATCGATGTAGAGGCGCAGACACGCGCCTGGTTGTCGAGAGTGGTGATCGGACTCAACCTCTGCCCTTTCGCGAAGGCACCCAACTCCAAGGGGCTCATCCGCTTTGTCGTGACCGATGCGAAGGACGAGGAGTCGCTTCGACTTGTTTTGTTGGACGAATTGGCGCTGCTCGCAGGCACCGAACCCGAGCGCACGGAGACAACGCTGCTGATCCATCCCGAGGTGCTGGGCGAATTTTCAGCGTACAACGACTTTCTCGACGTGGCCGATGCATGCGTGGAATCGCTCGCGCTCGAGGGCGTGCTGCAGGTGGCCAGCTTTCACCCTGAATACTGCTTCGCGGGCAACGCGCCCGACGATGTGGAGAACGCCACCAACCGGTCACCGTATCCCACGCTGCACCTGCTGCGCGAGGAGAGCGTCTCGCGTGCGGTGGCCGCATTTCCGGAGGCCGAAACGCTTTACGAAGCGAATATCGAGACGATGCGCCGCCTCGGGAATGCCGGTTGGGCTGCGTTGCGGCAGTCGTGCAGGCAGGATGCGCAAACTGCCGTCAGCGTTCCTACGTCGACGCCACGATGAGATTTCAACGCCGGCACCGCGCGGCGGCCCGAACGCTTCTGGTGCTTCAGACCAGCGTCGGGCTGGACGACGTCTGCCAGTAGAACCACTTGGCACTGCGGCAGAGACGCGGAAACGTCCTGAACGCGGAGCGGGTGGCGAGCGACAAGCAATCTGTCTTGCAGTCCGCGCCGGCACCGTGAGACGATGACGTGCCGGATAACGGAGGTCGTTCATGTCGAAACCCTTTCCAGTCGATGATCCTTTCCTGCGCGGTTATTACGCGCCGCTGCACATGGAGTGCGATGCGCCGCATCTGCCCGTCAGTGGCGAGATACCGAAGGAGTTGAACGGCTGGCTGTACCGCAATGGCCCCAATCCACAGTTCGCGCCTCGAGGGCCGTACCACTGGTTCGCGGGCGACGGCATGC
Organism: Rubrivivax sp.; assembly: GCA_024641945.1. Classification (GTDB taxonomy): domain Bacteria; phylum Pseudomonadota; class Gammaproteobacteria; order Burkholderiales; family Burkholderiaceae_C; genus Rubrivivax. The sequence continues at coordinate 12,694 of JAHECD010000013.1, forward strand.
TGCATGCGTTCCACGTCGAAGACGGGCGCGTTGCGTACCGCAATCGCTGGGTACGCACGCCGAAGTGGGAACTCGAGAATGCCGAGGGTGAAGGCCTCGCCGGGGCCTTCGGCAATCCGCGTTTCAGCGATCCGCGCATCGTCAAGCTCGGCTCGACGCTCGCCAACACCAATGTGGTTTGGCACGCTGGCCGGCTGCTGGCGCTCGAGGAAGCGCATGCGCCGTTCGAGGTGAACCCCGTGACGCTGGAGCCCATGGGCTATCACGATTTCGGCGGCAAGCTCGTCGGCCCGATGACGGCGCACCCCAAGATCGATAAGGCGACGGGTGAGATGGTCTTCTTCGCCTATGCCGCCAAGGGCCGCTTCACACCCGACCTGGCGCTGCACGTCGTGGACCAAGACGGTACGCTGCGCGGCTCGCAGTGGTTCGAAGCGCCTTTCCCGAGCATGGTGCACGACTTCGTCGTGACGCGCGACTGGATCATCCTGCCGGTCTTTCCACTCACCGGCTCGATGGACCGCGCAATGAAGGGACTGCCGCCGTTCGCCTGGGAACCCGACAAGGGCACACACGTCGCGCTGATCCCGCGCAACGGTTCGGTGGATGCGGTACGCTGGTTCAGCAGCGACCCTTGTTATGTCTTCCACCCGATGAATGCGTACGACACCGCCGACGGCAAGGTGGTGTGCGACATGATGAAGTACCCGGTCGCGCCGCTGTTCCCGGCCCCGGATGGGCGACCTGCCAGCGGCACGGCGCCCACGGCCACCCTGGTGCGCTGGACCATCGACCCCAACGGCCGCACGCACGGGTTCACCGAGCAGCCGCTGGACGACCACCCGGGCGAATTTCCGCGTTTCGACGAACGATTTACCGGCGTGCCCTACCGACATGGCTATTTCCAGGCCGGCGAGGTCACCAACGCGGCGCGCAGCAACGATGCACGTGACGGCCTGGCCCACATCGACCACACCACCGGCGCCGTCCGGACATGGATGCCGGCCACGGGCGACCGCTGTGGCGAGCCGATCTTCGTGCCGCGCAGTGCCGATGCGGCAGAAGGCGACGGCTTCGTCCTTAGCGTGATCTACCGCGCGGAGTCACGTTGCAGCGACTTGGCCGTGTTCGATGCAAGCCACCTGGCCGACGGGCCTCTCGCGCTCGCACACCTGTCCCACCGGGTGCCGGCGGGGTTTCACGGCAACTGGCGCGACGCCTGATCAGGCCGCCGGCTCTACGGGACAGACCGCTCCAGGCGACATGCGGCCGTCCACTCATTCCCACTCGATCGTCGCGGGCGGCTTGCTGCTGACGTCGTAGGTCACGCGGTTGATGCCACGCACCTCGTTGATGATGCGTCCCGAGACTTTCTTCAACAGGCTGTAGGGCAGTTCAGCCCAGTCCGCAGTCATGAAGTCGCTCGTCTGCACGGCACGCAGTGCAACGACATAGTCGTAGGTGCGCCCGTCACCCATCACACCCACGCTCTTGACGGGCAGGAAGACGGCAAACGCCTGCGACGTCTTGTCGTACCAGCTCCGGCCATCGATGGGGTCGAAGGCGCTGCGCAGCTCTTCGATGAAGATGGCATCGGCGCGGCGCAACAGGTCGGCATAGTCTCGCTTGACTTCGCCCAGGATCCGCACGCCCAGGCCCGGGCCGGGGAACGGGTGGCGGTAGACCATCTCGTGCGGCAGGCCGAGCGCCACGCCGAGTTCGCGCACCTCGTCCTTGAAGAGGTCGCGCAGGGGTTCGAGCAGCTTGAGGCCCAGTGTCTCGGGCAGGCCGCCGACGTTGTGGTGGCTCTTGATCGTGGTGGCCTTCTTCGTCTTGGCGCCACCCGACTCGATGACGTCGGGGTAGATCGTGCCCTGCGCGAGCCATCTTGCGTTCGACAGCTTCTTGGCCTCGCGCTGGAAGACGTCGACGAATTCGCGCCCGATGATCTTGCGCTTGGCTTCCGGGTCATTCACACCGGAAAGCGCGCCCAGAAACTCGGCGCTCGCGTCCACGTGCACCACCTTCGCATGCAGGCGGCCGACGAACATGTCCATCACGAGCTGGCCCTCGTCGAGTCGCAACAATCCATGGTCGACGAAGACGCAGGTGAGCTGGTCGCCGATCGCGCGGTGGATCAGCGCGGCGGCGACGCTCGAATCGACACCGCCCGACAGGCCCAGGATCACCTGCTCGCTGCCGACCTGCTCGCGGATGCGGGCCACCGCCTCGGCCACGTGGTCGCGCATGACCCAGTCGCCGCGCGCACCGCAGATGCCGAGCACGAAGCGCTCGAGGATCGCGCGACCCTGCACCGTGTGGGTGACTTCCGGATGGAACTGCACGGCGTAGTAGCCACGCGATTCATCGGCCATGCCGGCGATCGGGCAGCTCGGCGTGCTGGCCATGAGCTTGAAGCCCGGCGGCAGCTCGGTGACCTTGTCGCCGTGGCTCATCCAGACCTTGAGCATGCCGTGGCCCTCGGGCGTGGCGAAATCCTGGATGCCGTCGAACAGCTTCGTGTGGCCGCGCGCGCGCACCTCGGCGTAGCCGAACTCGCGGTGCGTGCTCGCCTCGACCTGCCCGCCGAGTTGCACCGTCATCGTGAACATGCCGTAGCAGATGCCGAGCACCGGCACGCCAAGATCCCACACCGCCTGTGGTGCGCGAAGGTCGTGCTCCTCATAGGTGCTCGCGTGGCTGCCCGACAGGATGACCCCCTTGGGCGCGAACTCGCGGATGAACGCGTCGCTGACGTCGTTGGGGTGGATCTCGCAGTAGACGTGCGCCTCGCGGATGCGGCGTGCGATGAGCTGCGTGACCTGCGAGCCGAAATCGAGAATGAGGATCTTGTCGTGTTGCATGGGATCAGGCGACAACGGTTGCGGTGCCGGCGCGGTGCCGGCGGAAGTGGACGAAGGCGATGGCCGCGCCGATGCCTTGCAGCGCCGAGCAGAAGAAGAACGGCAGGCCGATGCGCCAGTCGCCTCGCGGAAAATGCGACACCGTGGCAAGCAGCGGTGCCGCCAGGACCGGCGCCATCGTGGCCATCAGGCTGTTCAACGACGACACCGACCCCATCGTCTGCCCCTGGTCGGTGGCACTGGCGGCGTTTGAAATCAACGCCTGCAACGATGCGGTGACCCCGCCGCCAAGCAGCGTGCCGACGATGATCACCGGGTACATCATCCAGCCCTCGGCCGCCAGGCCGAAGCCGAGGTAAGTCAGCATGGAGCCGATCAGGCCGAAAGCGGCCAGTGCGCGTGGCGTGAATCGCTTGAGCAGATGCTTGAGCAGAACACCTTGGACAAGAGCCGACATCACGCCCACGGCGAACAGCGACCAGCCGTTCTGCGCCGGGCCCCAGCCGAACTTGAAGGTCGTGTACAGGACCCAGCTCGAGTGGAGCGTGAACTGCGCCAGAGACGCCAGAGCGATCACCGTGACCAGCGGGCCGACGCCGTGCAAGGACGCCAGGCCGCGCAACGCCGCCAACGGGTTGGCACGCTTCCACTCGAAGGCGCGGCGCCGCTCGGGCGGCAGTGACTCGGGCAGAACGAACCAGCCGTAGAGCCAGTTCACCACCGCCAGCGCACCGGCCGCGAAGAACGGGTAGCGCACGTCGATCGCACCGAGGAGGCCGCCTATCACCGGGCCGAGGATGAAGCCCAGGCCGAACATCGCGCCGAGCAGCCCGAAGCGCCGCGCGCGGTCTTCTGCCGGCGTGATGTCCGCCACGTAGGCATTGGCCACTGCCGCATTCGACTGCATCGCGCCGCTGAACAGCCGCACGACGATCAACATCCAGAGCGCCGTGGCGATTGCGGTCACGAAAAAGCTCAGCGCCAACCCGCTGAAGCCGATGAGCAGCACGACGCGCCGCCCATACTGGTCGGACAGCGCGCCCAGGATCGGCGAGCCGAAGAAGTTGGCGAAACCGAACGCAAACGCCACGGCGCCGAACCAGAAGCTCTGCTCCGCGGGCGACGACGTGAACTGCCCCACGATCAACGGCAGCACGGGCACGATCAGCCCGATCGCGATCATGTCGATCAGGACCGTGATCAGGATGAAGGGCATGGCCGCCGCTCGGCGCGCCTGCCCCGAACCAAGCCCGCGATCTGCCTGATCGTTGGTCATTCGGCGCGGTAGTTCGGCGCTTCCTTCGTGATCTGCACGTCGTGGACGTGGCTCTCGCGAATCCCCGCCGAAGTGATCTCGACGAACTCGGCCTTGCTGCGCATCTCCTCGACCGTGGCACAGCCGCAGTAGCCCATCGCGGCGCGCAGCCCCCCGGCCATCTGGAAGATGATGTTGACCATCGAACCCTTGTACGGCACGCGCCCTTCGATCCCCTCGGGCACGAGCTTGTCGGCATTCGGGTTGGACGTCTCGTCGGCCTCCTGGAAGTAGCGGTCGGCCGAGCCGGCCTTCATCGCGCCGATGGAGCCCATGCCGCGGTAGCTCTTGTAGCTGCGTCCCTGGTACAGGATCACCTCGCCCGGCGCCTCTTCGGTGCCGGCGAACATGCCTCCCATCATCACGGTGCTCGCGCCGGCCGCGATCGCCTTGGCGATATCGCCCGAATAGCGGATGCCGCCGTCGGCGATCAGCGGCACGCCGCTGCCGCGCAGCGCGGTGGCGACGTTGTCGATGGCCATGATCTGCGGCACGCCGACACCGGCGACGATGCGCGTGGTGCAGATCGAACCCGGGCCGATGCCGACCTTGACCGCATCGGCGCCCGCCTCGACGAGCGCGGTGGCCGCCGCACCGGTGGCGATGTTGCCGCCGATCACGTCGACATTCGGAAAGTTGCGCTTGACCCAGCGCACACGCTCGATGACGCCATGGCTGTGGCCGTGCGCGGTATCGACCACGATCGCATCGACGCCGGCACGCGCAAGCAGTTCGACCCGCTCCTCGGTCCCCTCGCCCACGCCGACCGCCGCGCCCACCCGCAACTGGCCGCGTGCATCACGCGCGGCATTGGGAAAGTTGGTCTGCTTGGTGATGTCCTTCACGGTCATCAGACCGCGCAGCTCGAAATCGTCGCTCACGACCAGCACTCGCTCTAGCCGGTGCTTGTGCATCAGCGCCTTGCCCTCGTCGAGCGAGGCGCCCTCGCGCACCCAGACGAGCCGCTCCTGCGGGGTCATGATGTCGCGCACCGGCGCGTCCAGCCTGGTCTCGAAGCGCAGGTCGCGGTTGGTCACGATGCCGACGACCTTCTTGCCATCGAGCACCGGGAACCCCGACACCCCGTGCTGGCGGGAGAGGTCCATCACCTGCCGCACGGAAAAATCCGGTGCCACGGTGATCGGATCACGAAGCAAGCCAGACTCATAGCGCTTGACGCGTGCCACTTCCGCGGCCTGCTGCTGCGGCGTCAGGTTCTTGTGGACGATGCCCACTCCCCCCTCCTGCGCGATCGCGATCGCCAGGCGTGCCTCGGTCACCGTGTCCATCGCCGCAGACACGAGCGGCAGGTTCAAGGCGATGTTCCGGGACAGTCGGGTGGAAAGGCTGGTGTCGCGTGGCAACACCTGCGAGTACGCCGGGACCAACAACACATCGTCGAAGGTCAGCGCTTTGCCAAGAAGGCGCATGGGAAAGGCTCCAGACGCAAAAAGTGATTATACGGACCGGGCCGCAGCGTGAAGGAATGCGGGGTTCGGCGCCCAACGGCGCACTACACTCGCGCCATGGGTACTGTTCAAGGTGTTCGACGTCACCGGCTGACAAGCCGCGGGTGGTTGCTGGGCGTGTGCGTCACGGCCTTCGTCACCAGCGCCGCACAGGCACAAACACAGCCACAGTGGAAATGGCGCGACGACAAGGGACAGGTCCACGTGAGCGACCTGCCGCCTCCCCGAGATGTGCCCGAAAAAGACGTGCTCCAGCATCCCGACGCAACGGCGCGGCGCGCGCCGACGGCGGCCTCCGCCGCGGCAACGACCCCGTCTGTCGCGCCTGTGGCGCGGCCCACCGTCGATGCCGAGCTCGAAAAGCGCCGCAAGGCCTCCGAGCAGGAGAAAGCCGCCAAGACCAAGTCGGACGACGACAAGCTCGATGCGCAACGGCGAGAGAATTGCTCGCGTGCTCGAGCCCACGCGGCGGCGCTCGACAGCGGTCAGCGCATCGCGCGCATCAACGACAAGGGCGAGCGCGAGGTGCTCGACGACAGGGGCCGCGCCGACGAGATGCGGCGCGCGCGCGAAGTCATCGCGTCGGACTGCCGCTAGCGGCTGCTTTTTTGCCTGCGGCCCCGCCGGCCTTCTGTTTGTAGCGCAGGCGTCGCGCCTCCTTCGGGTCGCATTGAAGCGGGCGGTAGATTTCCACACGGTCCCGCTCTCGCAACAACGTGTCCAGCGGCTGCTTGCGCCCCCAGACGCCCGTGGACAACGCATCGAGAACGAGCCCGCGGCGAGCGAGCACGCCGCTGGCCTCGATCGCACTGCGCAGGGTCGCGCCGTCGGGCATTTCGACCTTGAACAGATCGTTGACGCCCGGCGCCGGGCAATAGACGACTTCGACGTTGATCATCGCGGGCCGTAGACTTCTTCGGCGCGCTGCACGAAGGAGTCCACGAGCGTATTGGCCACCCGGTCGAAGACGGGGCTCACGATTTTTTCGAGGGTGGTACTGGCGAAGGCATAACGCAGGTCCAGGTCGACCTTGCAGGCCGGGCGGTCGACGTCCGGATTGCCGATCGCCTTGAACAGCCAGGTGCCGTCGAGCTGAGAGAACGGCCCGTCGACCAGTTCCAGCACGACGGACTCGCCGGGCCGATGTTCGTTTCGCGTCGTGAACTTGTGGCGCACGCCCCCATAGGCAAGGCCGAGGCGCGCCGTCATGCCGGCTTCGGATTGCTCGAGCACCTCGGCGCTGTCGCACCATTTCAGGAACTGCGGATAGTGCTCGCAATGAACGACGAGGTCGTACATCTCGCGGGCCGAGTACCAGAGCAGGACCGACTTGTTCACGTGCTTCATAGAATGCGTGATTCTAGGCAAGGCATTCATGGCCCACATCGCAGAGAACCGGCGCGCCCGGTTCGAATACCACATCGAAGAGACCTACGAGGCTGGCGTCGTGCTCGATGGCTGGGAGGTCAAGGCCATCCGCGCCGGCCAGGTGCAATTGACGGACGGCTACGTGGTCGTTCGCGATGGGGAGCTTTACCTCATCGGCTGCCGCATCAACGCGTTGCGCGATGCGTCCAAGCACGTGAGCCCGGAGGCCGACCGCACGAAGAAACTGCTCATGCACAAGGAGGAAATCAAGCGCCTCGTCGGCAAGGTCGAGCAGCGCGGGTTCACCCTCGTACCCCTCAACCTGCACTACAAGGGCGGCCGGGTGAAGGTCGACATTGCATTGGCCAAGGGCAAGGCCCAGCACGACAAGCGCGAGACCGAGAAGAAGCGCGACTGGGAACGCGAGCACGGCCGCCTGATGCGCCACAAGGTGTCGGCGCCGGGCAAGGACTGAGGCCGCGCCTTCAGCGTGTGAACGCCGCGGCGAGCGCCTGCGCCAGGTCGGCCTGCAGGTCGTCCACTGATTCGAGACCGATCGAAAAACGCACGAGATGGCCTGGCAGGCGCGCCGGCCCCTTGCGCATGACGTCGAGGTCGTACGGGACGACCAGGCTCATCGGGCCGCCCCACGAATAACCCAGGCGGAAATGCCGCAGCGAATTCACGAACGTATCGACCTGCGCAGCGCCGAAGCGCTCGTCGAACGTCACCGAGAACAAACCCGCCGCTGCGCTGCAATGGGCCGCCCAATGGTCGTGGCCGGGGGAGCCTGCCAGCGCGGGATGCAGCACCCGCGACACCTGCGGCTGGCTGCCGAGCCATTGGGCCAGCGCGCGTGCGGTGCGGTCGTGGGCGGCGTAGCGCACGCCAATGGTGGGCAGCGAGCGCAGGATGAGTTCCGCATCGTTGCCGGCCACGCCCACGCCGAGCAGGCCGTGGGCATGCAGCACCTTGTGATGCAGATCCAGGTCGCGCGTGACGACCGAGCCCATCAGCACGTCACCCCCACCCGATGGGTACTTGGTCAACGCTTGCATCGAGAGGTCCACGCCCGTCGCAAAGGCGTCGAACGCCAGGCCCGCGCCCCAGGTGTTGTCGAGCGCGCACAGCGCGCCTTGGGAGCGCGCGGCCTGCACGAGCGCGCGAAGGTCCGGGAACTCCATCGTCACGGAACCCGGCGCCTCGACCCACACGAGTTTCGTGGCAGGCCCGACCATCGCCGCCAGCGCGGCAGGGTCGGCAGGGTCGTATTCGCGCCAAACCACACCGAACCCGGCCAGCAGTACACGTGCCTGCTCCCTCGACGGCCCGTACACATTGTTCGGCAGCAGCACCTCGTCGCCCGCCTTCAGGAAGGCCATGTTGACGAGGGTGATCGCGGCCAGGCCGCTTGGGGCGAGCACGCAGTGCAGGCCACCCTCGAGCGAGGCGATGCGCTCCTCGAGCGTGAAGGTCGTCGGCGTGCCGTGCAGGCCGTAGGTGTACCCCGCGCGGTTTTTCCAGGAGCGCGCCCGCAGCGCCGCCGTGTCCTTGAAGATCACGGTGGACGCCTTGTGCACTGCCGGCTGCACAGCCTCGAAGCCCTCGGGTGGCTGGTACGGGTGGTGGATCAACGCGGTGGGCTTGTCGGTCATGTCGGTATCGGGATCGATATGGAAACTCGTGGCGCGGCAAGCAATCAGATCGGCTGCGCGATCAGGTCGTGACCTTCGGCCGCCACGATCCGGGCCCGGGTGAATTCGCCCACCTTCAACGTGCGCGATGCCTTCTCCGGCGGCAGCAGGCGCACGGTGCCGTCGATCTCGGGCGCATCGGCATACGAGCGGCCGGTGCCGCCGCGCCGGCCCAGCGCCGGCGCGTGGTCCACCAGCACCTGCATCGTCGCGCCGATGCGCCGCTGCAGCCTGGCCACCGAAACCGACTCGGCCACGGCCATGAAACGCGCCCGCCGGGCCTCGCGTTCGACTTGTGGCAGCAGGCCCGCCAGATCGTTCGCCGCCGCGCCGTCGACGGGTGAATAAGCGAAACAACCCGCGCGGTCGATCTGTGCTTCGCGCATGAAGTCGAGCAGGCTTTCGAACTCGGCTTCGGTCTCGCCCGGAAAGCCGGCGATGAACGTCGAACGCACGACGATCTCGGGGCAGATCTCGCGCCAGCGCGCCAGCCGCTCGAGGTTGCGTTCCCCGCTGGCCGGGCGCTTCATGCGCCGCAGCACGCCGGGGTCGGCATGCTGGAACGGCACGTCCAGGTACGGCAGGATGCGGCCGCTGGCCATCAGCGGCAGCACGTCGTCCACGTGGGGGTACGGGTAGACATAGTGCAGCCGGACCCAGGCACCAAAAGGCTCGGCCAATGTGGCGAGTTGCTCGCACAGGTCGACCAGACGCGTCTTCACCGGCTTGCCGTCCCAGAAACCGGTGCGGTACTTGACGTCGACGCCGTAGGCGCTGGTGTCCTGGCTGATCACCAGCAATTCCTTGACGCCCGACTCGAACAGCGCACGCGCCTCGTTCAGCACGTCGCCGATCGGGCGCGAGACCAGATCGCCGCGCATGCTGGGAATGATGCAGAACGTGCAGCGGTGGTTGCAGCCTTCGCTGATCTTCAGGTACGCATAGTGGCGGGGCGTCAGCTTGATGCCGGCGACACCGCGAAAATCCGCACGCGCCTCGGGCACCAGATCGACGAACGGGTCGTGAGGCTTGGGCACGTGTTTGTGCACCGCGTCCATCACTTCCTGTGTCGCGTGCGGGCCGGTCACGGCCAGCACCTTGGGGTGCGTTTGCCGGACCAGATTGCCGCCGCTCCCGTCCTCGCGTGCGCCCAGGCAGCCCGTCACGATGACACGGCCGTTCGCCGCCAGCGCCTCGCCGATCGTATCGAGGCTTTCCTTCACCGCGTCGTCGATGAACCCACAGGTATTGACGATGACGAGATCGGCCCCCGCGTAGGTCTTGCTGGTCTCGTAGCCTTCGGCGCGCAGTTGCGTGAGGATGAGTTCGGAATCCGTCAGCGCCTTGGGGCAGCCCAGCGACACGAAGCCGACCTTGGGCACCTTTGCGACCACGGCGGTGTCGCAAGCGTTTGATTCCATTTGATTTTCGCCTGACGACGTTGCTGGGAGCAGAGCCTGCATTTTAAGCGCGCGCGCCCCGCACAGTGCCGGCGCATCGCCGCCGCCCCGCCCACGCCGAGCAGCACCCGTCGCACCGGAACGCGACAGGCAGAAACCTACGACCGCGGGTGCCGCCGTGGCGCGATTCGGACTGTCGATCGTGGCGCGGCCGCTGTCGACCGCGGCAGGGAATCAACCCTTCTTGGGCGGGAAGCCGGTCATGCCCGGGAAGAGGCCGACGGACGATTTCTGCATCTGCTCCTGCATCTGCTCGAACAGCGCCTTCGACTGCTCGACGTAGGCGCCCATGAGGTTCTGCATCACCGGCGACTGGCCGGCCAGGAACTGTGTCCAGGCTTCCGGCGTGTAGGCCGCTGGCGAGTACAGGCCCTTGCCCGTGCCGGCCAGGCGCGTCTGCAGGTCGACGAAGGTTTCCAGATTCTTCTCGAGGTACGCGCCCATCATTCCCTGCATGGCATGGCCGTAGAACCTGATCAGCTGCGCCAACATCTGCGTGCTGAAGATCGGCACGCCGCCGGTCTCTTCTTCCAGGATGATCTGGAGCAGGATGCTTCGTGTGAGGTCCTCGCCGGTCTTGGCGTCACGCACCTCGAACGTATCGCCGGCCATCACCATCGTCTTGACGTCGGCCAGCGTGATGTAGCTGCTGGTGCGCGTGTCATAGAGACGTCGGTTGGGGTACTTCTTCAGGACGCGGGTGCCACCGTCCGCGGGCTCTTTCGTTGCGGCGGCCGGGGCCGCGCGGGTCTTCGATGGCATCCAGCGCCTCCTGAGGATCAGTCGCGTCATTCTAGGAGGCGGGCCCGTCATGGTCCGGCGCGGGTTTGCCCGTGCGGATTTCAGCGCAAGGCGTGACGGGCTTGGCACGGGTCGTGCATTGGGCTTATCGGTATACCAACACGTGCACCACCGTGGACTCCACCCCTTCCGCACCGTTGACCCTTGCCGACTGGAACCAGGCCTATGCGCAAGGGGCCACGCTGCGGCAATCGCTGGCGCGCTTCGCCAAGCCCACGCGAGACGATGACCCGGCGTGGATCCACCCGGTTCGCCCGGACGAGTTGGCGGCCCAGATCGACCGCCTGGAGTCGCGCGCCGCCCGCTTCGCCGACCGCGCCGAGGCGATGCGCGCGATGCCGCTGTTCGGCGTCCCTTTCGCGGTCAAGGACAACATCGACGTGGCGGGCTGGACCACCACGGCGGCCTGCCCCGCTTTTGCCCATGTGGCCACGGCGGATGCCCATGTCGTGGCGCGTCTGCGCACGGCTGGCGCCGTGTGTGTGGGCAAGACCAATCTCGACCAGTTCGCCACCGGGCTGGTCGGCACCCGCTCGCCTTATGGCAGGCCTGCGAGCACCTTCGACGCGGCGCGCATCAGCGGCGGGTCGAGCTCGGGCTCGGCGGTGGTGGTGTCGCGGGGCGACGTGCCGTTTGCGCTTGGGACCGATACCGCGGGCTCGGGCCGCGTGCCGGCCGGCTTCAACCAGATCGTCGGCCTCAAGCCCACACCCGGACGTGTCGGCACGAGCGGCGTCGTACCCGCCTGCCGCAGCCTCGACTGTGTCTCGATCTTCGCGCTCACCGTGGCCGATGCCGCCGCCGTGCTGGCAGTGATCGAAGGTGACGACCCCGCCGACGCCTACAGCACCTTCGCCCCGTCGAATGCCACCTGGCCGCAGCACCGGCGCATCGGCGTTCCGATGCTGCCCACGATGGACGACGCCTACCGCGCGCCGTGGGACCGTGCGGTGGCGCAGGCGCGTGCACTCGGCCATGACGTGGTCCCGATCGACTTTGCACCGCTGCACGACACCGCTGGCCTGCTCTATGGCGGCCCATGGCTCGCCGAGCGGCATGCCGCCGTGCAAGCGCTCTTCGAACACGACCCCCAGGCGTTCGACCCGACCGTGCGCCAGATCGTCCAGGGCGCGCTGGAATTTACGGCGACCGACGCCTTTCGCGGTCAGTACGCGCTGCGGGCGGCGCAGGTCAGCGCGGGCTCGATGTGGTCGTCCGTCGACCTGCTGATGGTGCCCACGGCCCCCGGCCACCCGACCTTCGCCGACGTGGACGCGGATCCGATCGGCGCCAACTCGCGGCTCGGCATCTATACGAATTTCGTCAACCTGCTCGGCTGGAGCGCCCTGGCCGTCCCGGCCGGCGCCACTGCCGACGGGCTGCCGTTCGGCGTGACCTTCATCGCGCCGGCCCATGTGGACGCGGCGCTGGCCCGCATGGGCGTGCAGTGGCAGCAAGCCGTTGCCAGGTCCATGGGCACCACGCTCGGCGCGACCGGCGCCTTCCTGGCCGACGTGACACCGCATCAATGGCCGGCGGGTGAGCCCACGATGCCGCTCGCCGTCGTCGGGGCCCATCTGTCCGGACTGCCGCTCAACCACCAGCTCGTCGAACGTGGCGCGACGCTGCGCGAGGCGACGGTCACCGCACCCGCCTACCGCCTCTACGCCCTGCCCGGCACCACGCCACCCAAACCCGGCATGGTGCGAACGCCGCGCGACGGCGCGGCGTTCGCCGTCGAGGTGTGGGACATGCCGCTGCGGCACGTGGGCTCGTTCCTCGGCGCGATCCCGCCCCCGCTCGGCCTGGGCAGCGTGGAACTCTCCGACGGTCGCTGGGTGCACGGCTTCGTGTGCGAGGCCCATGCGGTGCACGGCGCCATCGACGTCACCTCGTTCGGCGGATGGCGCGCCTACCTCGACGGCACACCCGCCGCGCGCAGCGTCCGCCCCTGAATCACTGAATCCACAACCCGCGGGAGAACCTCATGACGTCCTCGATCAACGCCCCACGACGCCGCCTGCTGAAGGCCACGGCCGCACTCGGCACGCTGGCGGCACCGGCACTCGTGCGCGCCCAGGCCGGGCCGAAATTCCGCATCGGCTACTGGCCGATCGCGGCCGGCCTGCCGTTCTACGCTGCCGTCGAACTGGGCTATTTCAAGGAGGCCGGTCTCGACGTCGAGCCGGTGCGCTTCGCCGGCGCGCAGCAGGTCATGGAGGCGGTGCTCTCGGGCCGCGCCGACGGCACCGCCAATGGCACCGGATCGGCCAACATCGCCATCGGCGAATTGGCGGCACCGGGCACCTTCAAGGTCTTCTGCTCGAACCCGAGCAACGCGAAGAACGTGCTCGACGAATTCATCGTGCCGGCGTCAAGCACCGTCAAGACGATCGCCGACCTGAAAGGCAAGCGCGTCGGCTCTGGCCCCGGCATCCAGAACGTCACCCTGGCACGCACGGTGCTCGAGCGTGCCGGTGCCAGCGGCGCGACCGTGGTCGAACTGCCGATCGGCCAGCACGTGGCCTCGCTCGCCGCGGGCCAGCTGGACGCCTGCTACACGCTCGAACCCACCGGCACCATCGGCCGGCTGAACGGCACCACGCGGGTGCTCGAGGCTGGCGTGATCGCACGCTACATCCTCGGCGACCCGCTCGCGCCTTGGTTCGGCGGCTCCGCCTCGCTGGCCTCCGCCATCATCCAGAAGAGCCCGGCGGAGTCGAAGAAGTTCGTCGCGGCCTACGCACGCGGTGTCGCCTTCGTGCGCAGCAAGCCGGTCGAGGCGCGGGCCTACCTGAAGGGCTACACACCGATCGAAGGCGCGCTCACCGGCGAGGTGCCACTGGCGGCCTACACGATGCACAACGAGTTCACGCCAGCCGACATCGCGCACTTCCAGAAATTCTTCGACCTGTTCTCCGAGAAGGGCATCTTCACGTCGCGCCTGATGGTCGATTCGATGCTCTACAAGGCGTGAAGCCGATGGCCGCCCAGCCCGCCGGCGCCACCGTCGCTGCACCCGCAGCGAAGGGCGTCGCCCCCCGCGTCAACGCATCGCCTCCGCGGCCTTCGCTGGGCCGCCTGCTTCCGCTCGTGGGCCCGTTGCTGCTCTTCGTCGTGTGGGACCTGGTGGTGCGCTTCAAGCTCATCAGCCCGATCCTGCTGCCCAACCCCACCGCCACGCTGCAGACGCTGTTCAACGGGCTGCTGGGCGGCTCGCTGCTCACCGACGCGGGCCACACGCTGTGGCGCACGCTGCAGGCGTTTGCGATCGCCGCGGCCATCGGCATGCCGCTGGGCGTGCTGCTCGGCAGCAACGAGCGGGCTTACCGCAGCGTGGAATTCCTGATCGATTTCTTCCGCTCCACGCCGTCGTCGGCGCTGATCCCGCTGTTCCTGATGATCTTCGGCGTGTCCGACGTCAACAAGGTCGCGATCGCGGCGTTCGGCGCGCTGCTGATCGTGCTCTTCAACAGCGCCTACGGCGTGATCAACGCGCGCAAGCAGCGGGTCATGGCAGCGCGTGTGATGGGCGCCTCGCGCTGGCAGGTGTTCAAGGACGTGCTGGTGTGGGAGAGCCTGCAGCCGAGCTTCGTCGGCCTGCGCAGCGCCGTGTCGATGGCGCTCGTCATCGTCGTCGTGGCCGAGATGTTCATCGGCTCGGAGAACGGCCTCGGCCACCGCATCATCAATTCCCAGCAGGTGATGAACGTGCGCGACATGTACGCCTCGATCCTGTGCGCCGGCGCGCTGGGTTATGCCCTCAACGTGCTGTTTCTCGTGCTCGAGAAGCGCATCGTCCACTGGAGCGGACGATGAGCGCCGTGCTGAACCCGCTGATCCCGCCGGACTCGGATCCGCCACCCTTCGTGCCCGGCCCGCCGGGCACCGAGATCACGATCCGCGGGTTGACCAAGTTCTTTGCCGGCGCGCCGCTCTACCAGGACTTCGATCTCGACATCCCGAAGCACCGCATCGTGTCGGTGTTCGGCCCCAACGGATGCGGCAAATCGACGCTGATCAACATGATCGCGGGCCTGATCCCGATCGACGCGGGCGAGATCCTGTTCGACGGCAAGTCGCTCAAGGACACCAAGATCGGCTACGTCTTCCAGAACTACCGCGAGGCGTTGTTCCCCTGGCTGCGCACGATCGACAACATCGCCTACCCGCTCAAGCTCGAAGGCCGCTCCAGGGGCGAGGTCGACGCGCGCGTGGACGAACTCGTCGCGTCGTTCGACGTCAAGTTCGACCTCAAGCGCTACCCGTACGAACTGTCCGGCGGCCAGCAGCAGACGGCCTCGATCATGCGTGCGCTCGCGCCCCGCCCCGAAGTGCTGTTTCTCGACGAGCCGTTTTCCGCGCTCGACTTCGAGATGACGCTCTTCATCCGCGAAAAGCTGCAGGAGGTGTTCATGCAGACCGGCACCACGATGCTGCTCGTCTCGCACGACCTGGAGGAAGCCGTCTACCTGGCCGACCAGGTGCTTCTGCTGACCAAGCGGCCGACCCGCGTGGCCGAGATCCTGGCCTACGACGACGCACGGCCGCGCACCGTGGCCACGTTGTCGGAGCCAAGCTTCATCGCAACCAAGAAGCGCAGCCTGGAGATCTTTCAACGCGAGGTGCGTCGATGACCCCCGAGCAGATCGAACGTTATGCCGATGCGGCCGCCGCCGCACTCGACCTGCCCATCGCGCCCGAGCACCGGCCGGGTGTGCTGCGCTACCTCGCACTCGCAGCCGGCTTCGCGGCCCAGTTGGACGGCGTGCCGGTGACGACACACGACGAGCCGGCGGTCAACTTCGCCCCGACCCATGAACCCACCGGAACGACGTGAACGTGAAAGCCGGCCTGTGCAACACGACACAACCCCCATGAACGCCGGCGCCACCCTGCTCGGCAACGCCTGCGCGATGTCCGCCGCGGTGCACCGTGGCGACCTGAGCTGTGCCGATCTGGTCGAGGCATGCCTTGCGCGCATCGCAGCCACCGACCCGCGTGTCAATGCCTTCACCGACGTGCTGGCCGCCCGCGCACGCGCCAGGGCCGCCGACCTGGATGCCCGCGGCACCGGCCTGCAGGCCCTGCCGCTGGCCGGCGTGCCATTTGCGGTGAAGAACCTGTTCGACGTGCAGGGCCTGCCCACGCTGGCCGGCTCGAAGATCGAGCGTGAGGCGGCGCCGGCGATGCGCGATGCCCTGCTGGTGCGGCGGATGGAGGCCGTCGGTGCCGTGCTGGTCGGCACGCTGAACATGGACGAATACGCCTATGGCTTCACGACCGAGAACTCGCATGCCGGCCCCACGCGCAACCCGCACGACCTGACGCGGGTGTCCGGCGGGTCGTCGGGCGGCTCGGCGGCGGCGGTGGCCGCAGGCCAGGTGCCGCTGACGCTGGGCTCGGACACCAACGGGTCGATCCGCGTGCCGTCTTCGCTGTGCGGCACGTTCGGCCTGAAGCCCACCTTCGGCCGCCTGCCCCGCGACGGCACGTACCCGTTCGTGAGCAGCCTGGACCATCTGGGCCCGTTCGGCCGCTCGGCGACCGATCTCGCGCTCGCCTACGACGCAATGCAAGGTCACTCGGCAGGTGACGCCGGCTGCGTGCCACGCCGCGCCGAGCCCGTGCTGACCACGCTGGCGCAGGGCGTCGACGGATTGCGGATCGCCATGCTCGGCGGGTATTTCCAGCGCAATGCCACGCCCGCCGCCCGGGGCGCGCTGCAACAGGTGGCCGACGCGCTGCAGACCGGCGCGACGATCGAACTGCCCATGGCCGAGGCCGGCCGCGCCGCCGCCTTCATCATCAGCAACGCCGAGGGCGGTGCGCTGCATCTGCCCGACCTTCGCCGCCGTGCGCAGGACTTCGAGCCGCTGTCGCGTGACCGCTTCATCGCGGGTGCCTTGCTGCCCGCGGCGTGGGTCGACCGTGCGCAGCGTGTGCGCCGGTCGTATGCGACGGCGGCTGCCGGACTTTTCAAGCAGTTCGACGTATTGCTTGCGCCAGCCACGCCTTGCGAAGCCACGCCGATCGGCACCGAATGGTTCGAACTCGACGGCCAACGCCTCCCGCTGCGCCCGAGTCTCGGCCTGCTGACGCAGCCGATCTCGTGCATCGGCCTGCCGGTCTGCACCGTGCCGGTGTGGCGCCAGGGCGCCACGCTGCCGATCGGCGTACAGGTCATCGCGGCGCCGTGGCGCGAGGACCTCGTTCTGCGGGTTGCCGCGGCACTCGAGGCCCGCGGTATCGTGCGCGCACCTGTCGCTGCACTCACATGACCGCTGCCAACGCCACTGCCATCAACGCCGCCACCGTCGTCGCCGAGGTGCAGGCCGCATTCGCGCGCTACGAGGACGCGCTCGTCAACAACCGCGTCGAGGTGCTGGACGAGCTTTTCTGGCGCTCGCCCCATACCGTGCGCTACGGTGCCGCCGAGAACCTGTACGGCTACGACGCCATCGCCGCGTTCCGCGCTGCGCGGCCGTCCGCCGGCCTGGCACGCGCATTGATGCACACCGTCATCACCACCTATGGGCAAGACTGTGCCACCGCGATGACCGAATTCAGGCGCCACGGCAGCACGGCCGTCGGACGCCAGAGCCAGACGTGGGTGCGCATGCCCGAAGGCTGGCGCGTGGTGGCCGCGCACGTGAGCCTGATCCCCGCGACCGCGTGATTAAGATGCGCCGGATGGCCATCGCGGAACCGCAGGAACGCACCAATCTCGCCGAGCAGGCCTATGTCCGCCTCAAGGCCGAGCTGAACGACTTTCAGCTCGTCCCCGGCGACCGCTTCTCCGAGGCCGAGCTGAGCACGCGGCTCGGCGTGAGCCGCACGCCGGTGCGCGAGGCGCTGTTCCGTTTGCGCAACGAAGGTTTTCTCGACCTGGAATCCAAGGCCGGCTGGTTCGTGCGGCCGATCGACTTTGCGCGCCTCGAGCAGCTCTACGACCTGCGGGTCGTGCTCGAACTGGCGAGTGTCTCGAGGCTGTGCGCGCGCACCGGCCCGGTGCCGGAGCTCGATGAGTTGAAGGCCGTCTGGCTGGTGCCGGCGGCCGAGCGCCAGACCGATGCACGCGCTGTCGGCGCGTACGACGAGCAGTTCCACGCCACGCTGGTGCGGGCGGCCGGCAACGCCGAGATCGCACGGGTGCATTGGGACGTGACGGAGCGCATCCGCATCATCCGGCACCTCGACTTCACGCGCGCAGATCGCATCGAGGCCACCTACGCCGAGCACGCCAAGATCCTGCGCGCGGTGATCCAGCGCAAGGCCGACCAGGCGCAACTGCTGCTGAAGACGCACATCGAGCAGAGCAAGGCCGAGGTGCGCAAGATCACGCTGGCCACGCTGCACGAAGCACGCGACCGCGCCGCGCGCCGCTAGCGCTGGCCCGTCGCGACGCGACGCGGCGGGTTCGCGTCACCGCGCCGCCGTGCGGCAGGTTCGGCCGCATCCGTCGTCCGGAATCCGGCACGGCTCTTGCTCAAGTTCCTTCGGTATACCAGCATGTGCACCAACAGCGCCCATGCCGGTTCATCCCACCGGCCACCGCATGAATGGAGCCCCGCCATGAGCCATGACACCGACCGCTCGCGCCGCCACGCCCTCGCCTCGCTGGGCGCCCTGTCGTTGGCGGGCCTCTCGCCGCTCGCCGCCCGCGCGCAGAACAAGCTGACCGTGGGCGTCATCTATGTCGGCCCGCGCGACGACTACGGCTACAACCAGGCGCAGGCGCAGGCCGCGGCCGAACTGAAGAAGATGCCCGGCATCAAGGTCGTCGAAGAAGAGAACGTGCCCGAGACCACGGCCGTACAGAAGTCGATGACGGGCATGATTGCGCAGGACGGCGCCAAGCTGCTCTTTCCCACGTCGTTCGGTTATTTCGACCCGCACATGCTGGCGCTCGCGGCCAAGTTCCCCGACGTGCGCTTCTCGCATTGCGGCGGCATGTGGACCGAGGGCAAGCACCCCAAGAACACGGGCAGCTATTTCGGCTATATCGACGAATGCCAGTACCTGAACGGCGTCGTCGCCGGCCACATGAGCAAGAGCAAGAAGATCGGCTTCGTGGCAGCCAAGCCGATACCGCAGGTGCTGCGCAACATCAACGCCTTCACGATGGGCGCGCGCTCGGTCGACCCGAAGATCACGACCACGGTCATCTTCACTGGCGAATGGAGCATGCCGGTCAAGGAGGCCGAGGCCACCAACAGCCTGGCCGACCAGGGCATCGACGTGTTCACGATGCACGTCGATGGCCCCAAGGTCATCGTCGAGACCGCTGCAAAGCGCGGCCAGATGGTCTGCGGCTACCACGCGAGCCAGGCCAGGCTCGCGCCGAATGCCTACCTGACCGGTGCCGAGTGGAACTGGCTCACCGCCTACAAGACCATCGTGGACGCGGCGCTGGCCGGCAAGCCGCACCCCAACTTCCTGCGCGGCGGGCTCAAGGAGGGCTACGTCAAGATGTCCGCCTACGGCCCGAGCGTGAGCGCACCGGCCCGGAAGCACGCCGACGACGTGAAGGCGAAGATGATGGCCGGCGCCTTCGACATCTTCATGGGCGGCAGCGCGGGCCTCAAGGACAACAAGGGCGCCGTCGTGATTCCCGGCGGCAAGGTGCTCAAGCAGACCGACCTCGAACTCGAGAAGATGAACTACCTGGTCGAAGGTGTCATCGGATCGGTGTGATGGACCAGCCGCGCAGTGCCGGCGACGTCGCCCCGCGAGGTGACGCCGCCGGTCGACCGGCCGAGCCGGATCCGCAGGGCCTGCCCGACCTGTCGCCGTGCCTGCACCGACCATGACGACCCGTACGGCCGATCTGTTGCTGCCGGTGGGTGCGCTGGCGGTTGCGTTGCTGATCTTCGGCGTCTTCGTGTGGCTCGGCGGCACGAGCCCGGTCGAGACCTGGTTTCTGTTGTTCAAGGGCGCGTTCGGCGATTGGTATTCGTGGCAGAACACGCTCGTGCGTGCATCGCCGCTGATGCTCACCGCCCTGTGCGTGGCGCTGCCCGCACGCGCGGGGCTCGTCATCATCGGCGGTGAAGGCGCGCTCGTGCTCGGTGGCCTGGCCGCCGCCGCGCTGCCGTACGCCCTGCCGCTGCCGGACAACGTGCTCGGCACGACACTCGTCTGCATCGCCGGCGTGGCGGCCGGCGCGGCCTGGATCGCGCTGGCAGGCGTGCTGCGCCAGTACCGCGGCGTCAACGAGACGATTTCGAGCCTGCTGCTGGCCTACACCGCCATCGCCCTGTTCAAGCAGTTTGTCGAAGGCCCGTTGCGCGACCCGGCGACGTTGAACAAGCCGTCGACACGGGCCCTGTCGGAGGGCATGCGCATCGGCACGATCGCCGGCTCCGACGTGCACTGGGGCCTGGTCATCGGGGTGCTGGCCTGCCTGGTGCTCGGGCTGTGGCTCGCCTTCACGCCACGCGGCTTCGCGGTGCGCGTGGTCGGCGGGAACCCGCGCGCCGCCAAGCTGGTGGGCCTGCCCACGAGCGCGCTGGTGATCCTGGCGTGTGCTCTGGGCGGCGGCAGCGCCGGTCTGGCCGGTGCGATCGAGGTCGCCGCCGTGCACACGAATGCCAACGCCTCGCTGATCGCCGGGTACGGGTACGCCGGCATCCTGGTGTCGTTCATCGCGCGCCACAACCCGATCGCGATCGTGCCGGTGGCGATTCTCTTCGGCGGCTTCGGTGCGGCGGGCAGCCTGCTGCAACGCCGGCTCGACCTGCCGGACGCGTCGGTGCTGGTGCTGCAGGGCATCGCCTTCGTGGTGATCCTGGCGAGCGAGGCGCTGCGTGGTATCGACTGGCGCGCCGCCGCCGTGCGCCTTCGCCCGCCACCGCCCGACCCGCCGGTGATGATCACGGCGCAGGACAAGATGGCATGAGCGCGCGGGGCCGCTCCCAAGCGCAAATCCCGAAGCGCGCAGCGCGAAGGGCTGGCCGATGAGCGCGGAAGTCGTCGCGACCTTTGGCGCAGCCATTCTGGGCGGCGCGCTGCGTGTCGGTGTGCCATTCTTGTTCGTCAGCCTGGGCGAATGCCTGACGGAAAAATCCGGGCGCATCAATCTGGGCCTCGAAGGCGTGCTCGTGCTGTCGGCGATGGCGGCGTTCGGCGGCGCCTATGCCAGCGATTCGCCCTGGGTCGGTGTGCTGGTGGCGGCGCTGACGGGCGCTGCGCTCGCCCTGCTGCATGGCCTGCTCTGCTCGCTGCCGCGCGTGAACGATGTGGCCACCGGCATCGCGTTGATGATCCTCGGCACCGGCCTCGCGTTCTACCTCGGCAAGCCGCTGATCCAGCCGCAGGCCCCGCAACTCGCGCCGTTGATCCTGGGCGGGTGGAGCGACTCGGCGACGGTGCAGGCGGCGCTGAAGGTGAACCCCCTGCTGCCGGTCGGTCTGCTGCTGGCCGTGTTGATGACGCTGGGTTTTGCGCGCACACGCTGGGGCCTGCTGGTGCGGCTCGCCGGCGATTCCGCGAACGCGGCGCGTGCGCTCGGTTATTCGGTCAACGGCATCCGCATCGCCGCCACGGCGGCCGGCGGCGCGATCGCCGGTCTGGGCGGCGCCTCGCTGACGCTCTTCTACCCCGGCAGCTGGAGCGAGGGGGTCTCCAGCGGGCAGGGCCTGATCGCCGTCGCGCTGGTGATCTTCGCGCGCTGGAGCCCGCTTCGCTGCGTGGCGGCGTCGCTGCTGTTCGGCGGCGCCGGTGCGGTCGGTCCGGCGTTGCAGTCGATCGGCATCAGTGCGGGCTACCACCTCTTCAGCGCCGTGCCGTACGTGCTCACGCTGGCCGTGCTCGTGGCCACCTGCCGCCCCGGCAGCATGGCCGCGGGCAGCCCGGGTGAGCTGTCCGCCCAACGCTGAGACGCCACGAGGTTGCCATGTTCGTCCAAGCCGACCCGTACCCCTGGCCGTGGAACGGCGACCTGCGCCCCGACAACACGGCATTGATCGTCATCGACATGCAGACCGACTTCTGCGGCGTCGGGGGTTATGTCGACAAGATGGGCTACGACCTGTCGCTGACCCGCGCCCCGATCGAGCCGATCCGCCGGCTGATGGCAAGCCTGCGGGCGCTTGGTTATGCCGTCATGCACACCCGCGAGGGGCACCGCCCCGACCTGTCCGACCTGCCGGCCAACAAGCGCTGGCGCTCGCAGCGCATCGGCGCCGGCATCGGCGACGCCGGGCCCTGCGGACGCATCCTCGTGCGCGGCGAGCCGGGCTGGGAACTGATCCCCGAACTGGCACCGCTGCCCGGCGAGGTGGTGATCGACAAACCGGGCAAGGGCAGCTTCTGCGCCACCGACCTCGAGCTGATCCTGGGCACCCGCGGCATCACGAACCTGATGCTGGCCGGCATCACCACCGACGTGTGTGTGCACACCACGATGCGCGAAGCCAACGACCGCGGCTTCGAATGCCTGCTGCTCGAGGACTGCACCGGTGCCACCGACCACGGCAACCATCTCGCAGCGCTGAAGATGGTCAAGATGCAGGGCGGTGTCTTCGGCGCCGTCGCGCCCTCTGCCGCCGTGCTGGAGGCACTCGCATGATCGCGCCCGTCGACGCACGCCCGCGCCTGGACGGCGCCCTCGCGCTGGCCACGTTCGCATTGACCAAGCGCTTCGGCAGTTTCACGGCGCTGAGCCAGGTCAGCATCGACGTCGCGCCAGGCTCCGTGCACGCCCTGCTGGGTGAAAACGGCGCCGGCAAGAGCACGCTCGTCAAGTGCATCGCCGGTTACCACCCGCCGGACGGTGGTGCGGTGCTGATCGACGGCCGCGAGCAGGACATCGCCACGCCGGTGGTCGCACGGGCCCTCGGCATCGGCATGGTCTACCAGCACTTCACGCTCGCGCCCGGCATGAGCGTGGCCGAAAACCTGCTGCTCGCCGGCGGGCGCACGCCGGCCCTGATCGACTGGGCCGCCGAACGCCGCCGGCTCGCCGATTTTCTGCAAACGACACCGTTCAAGCTCGATCTGGACGTGACGCCGGCGTCGCTGTCGGCCGGCGAGAAACAGAAACTCGAGCTTCTCAAGCAGCTCTACCTGAAGCCGCGCCTGCTGATCCTGGACGAGCCCACCTCGGTGCTCACGCCGCAGGAAGCCGACGAGGTGCTGGCCTACGTTCGCGAGGTCGCCCGCCGCGGCGAATGCACCGTGCTGATGATCACCCACAAGTTCCGCGAGGTCACGGCCTACGCGGACGCCGTGACCGTGCTGCGGCGGGGGCGCCAGGTGCACTCGGGTCCGGTGGCCGGTACCACGCCGCTCGAATTGGCACAGGCCATGATCGGCGACGAGGCCGCCGGCAGCGCGCAGGCCCTGGCCGCCGGCACCCGCGAGGTCCGTGCACCGGTGCCCGACGATGCCGTGCCGGTGCTCGTGATCGACGACCTGCGGGCGCTCGGCGACCGCGGCACGCTGGCCGTGCAGGGGTTGAGCTTGCAGGTGCACGCGGGCGAGATCCTCGGCATCGCCGGCGTGTCCGGCAACGGCCAGCGTGAATTGGTCGAGGCCATCGTCGGCCAGCGGCCACGCCTGTCGGGTGAGGTGCGGGTCGCCGGCCAGCCCTACGCCGCGCGGCGCCACGAGAACCATGCCCTGCGGCTGCGCGCCTTGCCCGAGGAACCGTTGAAGAGCGCCAGCGTGGCCGAGCTGAGCGTGTCGCAGAACATGGCGCTGCGCGACTTCGACCTCGCACCGCTGACACGCCGCTGGCTGCGCTTCGGCGCCTGGAGCGAGCGCGCGCGCGCCTGGATCTCGGAGTACGGTATCAAGACCCGCGGCGAGCATGCGCCGATCGGCAGCCTGTCCGGCGGCAATGTGCAGCGCGCCGTGCTCGCGCGCGAACTGGCGGGCGACGTGAAGGTGCTGATCGCGGCGAATCCTGTCTTCGGCCTGGACTTCGCCGCGGTGGCCGAGATCCATGCGCGGCTGCTGCAGGTGCGCGCCAAGGGCGGCGCCGTGCTGCTGATCAGCGAGGACCTGGACGAACTGCTCGAACTGGCCGACCGCATCGCGGTGATGAGCGAGGGCCGCATCGCCTTCGAGGCGGCGGCCGATGCGATCGACCGGCGCACGATCGGCGCGCACATGGGCGGCGGTCATGGGCATGACGCGCCGTCGACCTCTCCCGTGGCGGAGGCCGCATGAAGCACCGCATCGCTGCCCGCCCGTTCGACTACACGCTTGCGGCGGGCGCCACCGCGCTGGTGGTCATCGACATGCAGCGCGATTTCATCGAGCCCGGCGGCTTCGGCGCGTCGCTCGGCAACGATGTCTCACGGCTCCTGCCTGCGGTGGCGCCGATCGCGGCGCTGCTGGCCGCTTGGCGCACAAGGGGCTGGCCGGTGATACACACCCGCGAGGCGCACCGCGCCGACCTCTCCGACTGTCCGCCGGCCAAGCGCCTGCGTGGCAACCCGGCGCGGCGCATCGGCGACCCAGGCTCGATGGGGCGCCTGCTCGTGGCGGGCGAGCCGGGCACTGAAATCATCGCCGCGCTGTCGCCGGCGCCCGGCGAAACCGTGATCGACAAACCCGGCAAGGGCATGTTCTGGGCCACCGGCCTGCACGAAGCATTGCAGTCGCGCGGCATCACCCATCTGGTATTCACCGGTGTCACGACCGAGGTGTGTGTGCAGACCTCGATGCGCGAAGCCAACGACCGCGGCTACGAATGCCTGATCGTCGCAGACGCCACCGAGAGCTACTTCCCCGAGTTCAAGGCTGCGGCGCTCGAGATGCTGACGGCGCAAGGCGCGATCGTCGGCTGGAGCACGGATTCGAAGACGCTGCTGGCGGCGCTGTACTGAACCGGCCGTGGCCGACAACCTGGGCCGTGCCACCCGACGAAGAGTGGTTGGTCGGGGTGAAAGGATTCGAACCTTCGACCCATTGCTCCCAAAGCAATTGCGCTACCAGGCTGCGCTACACCCCGACTGGAGCCCGATTGTAGCGGGCCGCCCGCGTGTGTCAGGCCGTCTCGGCCGGCAAAGGTGCCGGCAATTGCAGCGCCTCGCACACGGCGACACATTGCTCGATGTGCTGGTCGCACACGTATTTGAGCGCCGAGAACGTGAGCGCGGCGGACAACGCCTGCCCGGCGATCGGCACGTACTTGGCCGCCTGCTGCGTGGTCAGCCGCACGCCCACCATCTTGAGCATCGACATCACCAGTTCGCGCGTGATCAGCCGGCCCACGAGCATGCCGCCGCCGGCGCTCAGGGCCTTGTAGACGACGACGCGCCGGTCCGGCGCCAGGCGCTCGATCTGCGCCTCGGACAAGCCGAAGGCCTCGTTGATCTCGGGCAGCACTTTCACCAGCACGCCGATATCGGTAACCCAGTCGATCCCCGGCACCGGCACCATCGCCACGCCGGCGGCGAGCAATGCCCGCTTGGTCACGAGGCGGCGGCACTTGCGCGCAATGGCCTTGGCATCGGCCGGCCCGGGCACCACGGTCCACGGCTCGCTGGCGACACGCAACTTCTTCATGTGGCCCGCTCCGCCAATACGACGATCCCGTCCGCGTCGGCATAGAGCCAGTCGCCCGGCCTTACCGTGACGCCCTGGATCTGCACCGGCACGTCGCGCTGGCCCTCGCCGCGCCGCTCGGTCGGCAACGGCATCAGCGCCAGCGCGCGGATGCCGACATCGCAGGCATTCAGTTCGTCGACGTCGCGCACACAACCGTCGACCACAACGCCGGCCCAGCCGTTGCGCGCGGCCGCGGCCGCCAGGTTGCCACCCACCAGCGCCCGCCGCAGTGACGCACCGCCGTCGACCACCAGCACGCGGCCCTGGCCGGGCGACTCCACCGCCGCCTTCACGACCGTGTTGTCCTCGAAACATTTCGCGGTGACGACCTCGCCGAAGAACCGCGCCCGACTGCCGTAGGCGCGGAAAACCGGCGGCAGCACCCGGAAGGCACTACTCGTATCGCCCTTGCGGGTGTCGCACAGGTCACAGGTGGCAGGCATGTCCATGGGCGTGTCCGATTCAGGTTTTGGCTTGCCGCGCTGCGGCGGCCTTGCGGATGGCGCCGATCGTCGTGCGCGTGGTGATGACATCGGCGTCGAGCTTCAGGTGCAGCAGCGTCGGCTGGCCTGCCGCCAGGGCGGCCGCGAAGGCCGGCTCGAAATCGGCCGTGCGATCCACCTTTGCAGCTTGCCAACCGTAGGCCCGCGCCAGGGCGCAGAAGTCCGGGTTGAACAGGTCGCTGCCGCTTACCCGGCCCGGGTACTCGCGCTCCTGGTGCATGCGGATCGTGCCGTAGGTGCCGTTGTCGACGACGATGCTGATCAGGCGGCCGGCCCCATAGCCCGTGGCCGTGGCCATCTCCTGGCCGGTCATCAGCAGGTCACCGTCGCCGGCCACGTTGACCACCGTGCGCTGCGGATGCAGCAGCGACGCCGCCACCGCGGCCGGCAAGCCGTAGCCCATGGCACCCGACGTGCACGCCAGCTGCGTGCGGCCATGATGTTGCAGGCCGAAATACTGCACGTAGCGATGCAGCCAGCCGCTGTAGTTGCCGGCGCCGTTGGTATAGACGGTGTCCTCGGGCGCGAGGCGCTGCACGGTCTGCATGACGGCGCCCAGGTCGAGCGGCTCGACCGGCGGCGCGACGAGGTTGGCCCGATAGTCGGCATGTGCCGACTCGGCCCAGCCGGTCCACGGCACCGAGGTCGGCGCGGCCAGGGCCTCGAGCGCCTTGCCGGCGCAGGCCATCGACGACTGCAGCATCAGGTCGGCGGCATAGACACGTCCCAGTTCCTCGGCGCCGGCGTGGACATGGACCAGCTTCTGCGCCGGCCGCGGCGCCTGCAGCAGCGTATAGCCGTTGGTCGTCATCTCGCCCAGGCGCACGCCCACCGCGAGCACCAAATCGGCGTCGCGTACCCGCTTGGCGAGCGCTGGGTTGATGCCGATGCCCACGTCACCCGCGTACAGCGGATGCCGGTTGTCGAACGTATCCTGGAAACGGAAGCCGCAGCCCACCGGCAGGCTCCAGTTCTCGGCAAAACGCTGCAGCGCCTGCACCGATTCGTTCGTCCAGCCGCTGCCGCCGGCGATGACGAACGGCCGTTGCGCCGCCATCAGCATCGCCCGCAGGTCACGCAACGGGCCGGGGGCGGGCCAGGCGTGGGCGGGCTCGGCGCGTGGCAGCACGGGTGCGTCGGTGGTCTGCGTGAGCATGTCCTCCGGCAGCACCAGAACCACCGGGCCGGGCCGGCCCTGCAAGGCGGTATGGAAAGCCCGCGCCACGTATTCCGGCAGGCGGTCCGCGCTGTGCACCTCGCCCACCCATTTGGCCATGCCGAGCGTGCCCGGGCCGAGCATCTGTTGGTAGTCGACTTCCTGGAAGGCCTCGCGGTCACGCTGGTCGCTCGCGACCTGGCCGATGAACAGCACCATGGGCGTCGAATCCTGGAACGCCGTGTGCAACCCGATGCTGGCATTGGTGGCACCGGGGCCGCGGGTGACGAAGCAGATGCCGGGCCGCCCACTCAGCTTGCCCTGTGCCTCGGCCATGAATGCCGCGCCGCCTTCCTGCCGGCAGGCGATGAAGCGGATCCAGTCGCGGTATTCGTGGAAGCCGTCGAGCACCGCGAGGTAGCTTTCGCCGGGTACGCCGAAACAGGTGTCCACGCCTTGCGCGATCAACGCTTCGACGAGCACATGGCCGGCCATCCGCGCCGGCGGGCGGGCCGCGCCGGTAGCGGTGGCAACTGCGATTTCTGTGGTCATCGCCGCACTTTAGCGGGTCGACGCAGCGTGGTCAGGCCGCCAGGGCCGGCCGCGCGCCGCGCACCTGAACAGCCACTACGGCCGCGGAGACGATACCCATCACGAGCGTGGCCGCGGCACCGACGAAGACCGCGTTCGGGCTGGCGTGGTCGAGCAACCAGCCGAAGACCGGTGCGGCCAGCGCAAAGCCCACGTCGAGGCCAGAGTAGACCGTGCCATAGACCCGACCGGTGGCGCCGGGGGGCGATGCCTGCTTGATCAGCATGTCGCGCGACGGCCCGGCCAGACCGGTGCCGAAGCCCGCCAACGACGCCAGCGCCAGCGCCACGCTCCCTGACGGCCAGCCGCTGGCGACCACCAGCAGCAGCGCCGCCGCCACGGCCATCGCGACGGCGATGGACGCCTCCAGCCGTGCGACCCGCGCCGCCAGGAACCCGCCGGCCAGCATGCCGGCAGCCGAACTCAGCGTGAACCCGGTGACCACGAAGGCCGTCGCCGACAGCGGCAAGCCGTACATGCGCCCGAGCGCCGGACTGGCAAAGCTCTGGATCGCGGCCAGCGCTGCGGTGCTCCAGAAGAAGAACGAAAAACACAGCCATACCGACGGCAGCCGAAGGAATGCCAGCGGATGCTCGCCCACCGGCGCGCCGGCGCCGCCGGGTTTCTCATGCGCCCATTGGCCCTTGCGGTCGTCGATCGCGTCACGCTGCAGCCACAGCAAGGCGAGCACCAGGGCCGCCCAGATCGCCGTACCGAGATAGGCCCAGCGCCAATGGCCGCCCAACGTGGACAGCCCGATCAGCACCACCGGCGCCGCTGCCCAGCCCAGATTGCCGCTGATGCCGTGGGCCGAATAGGCATGGCCGAGCCGCTTGGACGAGACCCGCTTGTTCAGGATCGTGTAGTCGACCGGATGGAACGGCGAGTTGCCCAGCCCCGCCAGAGCGGCGGCAACGAGCAGCCCGCCGTAGCCGTGCGCCGCCGCGGCGGCCGCCGATGCCAGCACAAAACATCCGAGCGCGCCGAACAGCACCGGTCGTGCGCCGTAGCGGTCGACGACGAAGCCGGCGGTCGCCTGCCCGATACCCGAGATGACGAAGAACATCGTCACGAGCAGGCCGAGTTCGGAGTAGCTCAGGCCAAAGTCGCGGATGAAGGCCGGGAACAGCGGTGGCAACAGCAGGTGGAAGAAGTGCGACGTGCCGTGGGCCAGCCCGACGAGCCCGATCGTGCGGACATCCTCGCGCAGGGGTGTGACGGGCGTGGCGGTGGCGGTGGTCATGCACGAGAAAGAAGATGGGACGCAACCGCGAGGTTACGCCAGCCGCGCGGCCTTCGCCGGCACCGCACCCGCGATGCGGTATGCGACCCTCGGCTACCATGAACGCCGCCCCGCGGGCAGCGCATTCGGCCCGTATGGGCCTGAGGGCTGCAGGGGTATGCGGCGCAGTTCGGCGCACGGAGGACAGCTGATGAGCTCGGTGATGTACGACTATACGAAGCAGGACGCCGCTGGCGCCTCCTGCACCGCCCACGCCTGGGCCAAGGTGCCGGCGCCGCTGTCACCGTCCCAGCGCGTCGACGCAAAGGCCCGTGCGGCCGCGCTGCTGAAGGCCCACGATGCCGTGCTGATCGCGCACTATTACGTCGACGGCGACCTGCAGGACCTGGCGCTCGAAACCGGCGGCTGCGTCTCCGATTCGCTCGAGATGGCGCGCTTCGGGCGCGACCACGCGGCCCGCACGCTCGTCGTCGCCGGCGTGCGTTTCATGGGCGAAAGCGCCAAGATCCTGTCGCCCGCCAAGCGCGTGCTGATGCCCGACCTGGACGCCACCTGCTCGCTCGACCTCGGCTGCCCGCCAGACGAGTTCGGCGCCTTCTGCGACGCCCACCCCGACCGCGAGGTGGTCGTCTATGCGAATACCAGCGCCGCGGTGAAGGCGCGTGCCGACTGGATGGTCACGAGTTCGTGTGCGCTGGCGATCGTCGAGCACCTGAAGTCGCAGGGCAAGAAGGTGCTGTGGGCACCCGACCGCCACCTGGGGCGCTACATCCAGGAACAGACCGGCGCCGACATGCTGATGTGGCAAGGCGAGTGCATCGTGCACGACGAGTTCAAGGGCCTCGAACTCGAACTGCTCCGCAAGGAGCACCCGGATGCACATGTCCTCGTCCACCCCGAGTCGCCCGAAAGCGTCGTGCGCCAGGCCCATGTCGTGGGGTCGACATCGCAGTTGCTCAAGGCCGTGGTCGACGGCAGTGCCCGCGAGTACATCGTCGCCACCGACAACGGCATCCTGCACCGCATGCGCCAACTGGCGCCGAGCAAGACGCTGCTCGAGGCACCCACGGCCGGCAACAGTGCCACCTGCAAGAGCTGCGCACACTGCCCGTGGATGGCGATGAATGCACTGCAAGGCGTGATCGACTGCCTCGAGACGGGCCGCGGCGAAATCCTCGTCGACGAGCCCGTGCGCATCAAGGCGCTGGGCTGCATCGAGCGCATGCTCGACTTCGTCAAGCGCAACCCGTCGAGCATCGCGCAACCACGCGCCGGCTTCGTCCCGAACCTGGGCTCCGCATGAAATTCGACCACGACGAAACACTCGACGAGGCTCGCGCGCGCAACATCCACGACGCGCTGTTCGAGGATATCGGCCGCTGCGACTGGACCAGCCTGCTCGTGCCGGCCAGCCGTGCCGTCCAGGCGCGCGTGATCGTGCGCGACGACGCCGTGCTGTGCGGGCGCGACTGGTTCGACGGCTGCCTGCACGCGATCGACTCGCAGGCACGCGTGCGGTGGCAGCACGACGAGGGCGCCGACATGCGCGCCGGCAGCACCGTCTGCGAGATCGACGCCGACGCCCGCGCCCTGCTCTCTGCCGAGCGCCCCGCGCTCAACTTCCTGCAGCTACTTTCAGGTACGGCCACCCTCACACGCCGGCACGTCAGGGCGATCGAGGGCGCCTCGCCCCGTCCGGGCGGCTGCGCCGTGCTGGACACGCGCAAGACGATTCCCGGCCTGCGCCAAGCGCAGAAATATGCCGTGCGCGTGGGCGGCGGCGCCAACCAGCGCCTGGCGCTGTGGCACGGCATCCTCATCAAGGAGAACCACATCGCGGCCGCTGGCGGCATCCGCCAGGTGCTGGACCAGGCGCGCGCGCTCGACGCCGGCGTCGACATCCAGATCGAGGTCGAGTCGATCGACCAGCTGAACCAGGCTTTGACAGCAGGCGCCGCGAGTGTGTTGCTGGACAACTTCACCCCCGAGCGCATGCGCGAAGCCGTGGCCGTGAATGCCGGACGTGCCCTGCTCGAGGCTTCCGGCGGCGTCACGCTCGAGCAGTTGCGCCAGATTGCCGAGACCGGCGTCGACCGCATCTCGATCGGCAAGCTGACGAAGGACGTGACGGCCGTCGACTACTCGATGCGCGTGATTTCCTGACGCTGCGGGCCTGGGCGGGCGGGCCGGCTCAAGACACCGGGTGCAGTGGCCGATAAGGCGGAATGACCGCCGACCCGACCACCCCATGAGCCTCGATTTCAGCTCCATCCGCAACCACCACGAGCACGCCGTCTACAAGGCCGTCATCGAGACTGCGTCGCAGTTCCCGGGCTTGACGCACCGCCCGGAACTGCTGATCGACGTGGCCTGCGTGGCGCTGAATCGGCTGCCGCCGCGTTATATCCGGCACGAAGCGGACTTTGCCTTCTTCCTGAGCGACCGCGAGCGGGCGGATGCCGAACTCGCGGTGTCCGAGGCCGTGGAATACGCCTTCGGTTTCATCCAGGCACGCACGGCCATGCGGGCGCGCCGGTGACGGCCCTTCCCGACGGGGCCGACGGACCGGCGCTGCAGCGCGCCTGGGAACTGGCCTACCTCGACCCGCCACAGGCACGCGCCTTTGCCGTGGAGGCGCTCGAGGTCAGCGCCGCCGGCAGCCTGGCCGCTGCCTGGGCCAGCTGGCACATCGGGCTGGCCGACGTGCGCGCGAGTTCGCTCGCCACGGCGCGCTCGAGCATCCAGCGCGCGCGTGCAGGGTTTCAATGTCACGGCAGCCCTCGTGGGCTGGCCCTGTGCGACGAGGTCGATGCCATCGCCGCCAGGCGCGAAGGCGACACCGCCGCGTGCCGGGCCTTGCATGACGCCATCGACCAGGGGCCGGACCCGTCCTACACCGATTTCGACCGCTTTCTCGCGCACAACTCCCGCGCCATCACGGCCAAGCTGATGGGCGAGCCGGAACGTGCCCTGTCGCACTTCTACGACGCCCTGCAGGCGGCGGAAGCCTGCGGCTGGGACGGCCCGCGCATCACGGCGGTAGGCAACCTCGGCGGCTTTCACCATGATCTGTTCAACCTAGAAGACGCACGCACGCTCAGCGAGCAGGCGCTGACCGAGGCTCGCGAGGCCGGCGCACGCGCCATGGTCACCAACAGTGCCGCCAACCTGATCGTGATCCACCACGCGTCGGGGCGGCCCGACGACGCGATGGCGATGGCGAAGTTCCTGCTCGAGCATCCGGACGAGCAGTTGCCGGGCGCGCTTGAACGCGTGGCGCTGCCAATCGCGCTCGCCCATCTCGTCAACGGTGCGATCGACGACGCCGATGCCTTGCTGGCCGGTGGCGCGCGCGCGCAGGTGGCCGACGGCGACGGCCGTGCCTTCTGGGCCTGGCTCAACGCACGCTGCCTGATGACCCGCGGGGCGCACGCCACCGCGCGCCAGATTGCAGAACAGATGCTACAGACCTGCGCCCGCACCGAACTGCCCTACGACCAGATGGAGCTGCTTCGGGCCGCTGCCGACGCCTGCGAGGCCGTGGGCGACCTGGCCATGGCGCTGGCCCATACCAAGCGTGCACAGGCGCTGTACCAGGATCTCGTGGGCCAGGGCGCCCGCGCGCGTTACCGCGCCTTGCAGGCATCCCACGAATTTGCGCGCGTCGAGCGACAGCTCGACGTGGCGCAGCGATTTCGCGCCGAGGCCGAGACCGACCGACGCCGCCTCGTCGACCTGAACCGCGCGCTCGAGGCCAAGGTGGCCGAGACCCAACTTCTGCACGCCCAACTGCGCGAGCAGGTGCTGCGCGACCCGCTGACCGGCCTGCACAACCGGCGCTATCTGTTCGAGGTCGGGCCCGGATTGCTGGAGCTGGCGCGCCGGCAACGCCAGCCGCTGTGCGTGACGCTGCTCGATCTGGATCACTTCAAGACGCTGAACGACACCTTCGGCCATGCAGCGGGCGACGCCGTGCTGACGCGCTTTGCCGAGATCCTGCAGATGCACCTGCGCCGCAGCGACGTGCTGTGCCGCTACGGCGGCGAGGAATTCGTCGTGGTGATGCCTGATGTCGACGCCGACACGGCAGCACAGACGATGGAGCGTGTGCTGCAGGAATTTCACGCCGAGCGCGTGGACTTCAGGCGCAAGCGCCTGCCGCCGTGCGCATTTTCTGCCGGCGTTGCCGCCTTTCCCCTCCACGGCGACCGGCTCGAGCACCTGCTCGGGCGCGCCGACAAGGCGCTCTACGCCGCCAAGGAGGCCGGGCGCGCGCGCGTCGAACACGCACGCCACAGCGGCTTCGCGACGCTGACCTGAGTCAGCGCAGCGGCGAGCTCGTGGACCGGTGCTCGGCGCTGTGCGCGGGCCGCGTCAGCACCGTCGGGAAGCTCACCGGCAGGGTCGCCGGAAAGTCCCGGCTGTAGTGCAGGCCGCGGCTTTCGTGCCGGATCAGCGCGGAGCGAACGATCAGTTCGGCGCACGCCACCAGATTGCGCAGTTCGAGCAGATCGCGCGTGACGCGGAAGTTGGCGTAGTAGTCGTCGATCTCGCCGCGCAGCAGGTGGATGCGGTGCAGCGCACGCTCGAGCCGGCGCGTCGTGCGCACGATGCCCACGTAGTTCCACATCAGCAGGCGCAGTTCGTCCCAGTTGTGCGCGATCACCACCTGCTCGTCCGCATCCTCGACCTGGCTTTCGTCCCATGCCGGAAGCGCAGGCGACGGCAGCTCGCCCTGCGCCAGGATGCGATCGGCGCACGTGCGGCCGAGCACGACACACTCGAGCAACGAGTTGCTGGCCAGTCGATTGGCGCCGTGCAATCCGGTGTAGGTGGTCTCGCCCACGGCGAACAAGCCCGGAAGGTCGGTGCGCCCGTCGAGGTCGGTGACGATGCCGCCGCAGGTGTAGTGCGCCGCAGGCACGACCGGGATCGGCTGGCGCGCGATGTCGATGCCGAGTTGCAGGCAGCGGGCGTGAACCGTCGGAAAGTGTTCCTTGAGGAAGGCCTCGCCGAGGTGGGTCGCATCGAGCCAGACATGGTCGACGCCATGCTTCTTCATCTCGAAGTCGATCGCGCGCGCAACGATGTCGCGCGGTGCCAGCTCGGCCCGCGGATCGTGCAGCGGCATGAAACGCGCATCGTCGCCCTGGACATTCGGCAACTTGAGGATCGCCCCCTCGCCCCGCAGCGCCTCGGTGATGAGGAAACTGCGTTCCTGCGGGTGGTACAGGCACGTCGGGTGGAACTGGATGAACTCCATGTTCGCCACGCGGCAGCCCGCCCGCCAGGCCATCGCGATGCCGTCGCCGGTGGCGGTGTCCGGGTTGCTCGTATAGCGGTACACCTTGCCGACCCCGCCAGTCGCCATCACCACGGCCGCGGCCGGCAGCGTCTCGACCCGGCGCGCGTCCATGTCGAGCGCATACACACCGTGGCAGCGCGGCGCATCCTGCGCGCCGGGTTCGCTGCGCAGGTGGCGCGTCGTGATCACGTCGACCGCCATCCAGTGCTCGCGCAGCGAGATGTTCGGGTGCGCACGGGCCAGGTCGAGCAGCGCGTCGTGGATCGCCTTGCCGGTGGCGTCCGCCGCGTGCGCGATGCGCCTCACGGCGTGCCCGCCCTCGCGCGTGAGGTGCAGGCCGAGGGGACCGGTCGGGTCCGGCGAAAAGGGCACGCCGCGTGCCACGAGCCATTCGATCGCCGCGGCACTGTGCTCGGCAACGAAGCGTGCGGTGTGCTCGTCGACGAGTCCGGCCCCGGCGTCCTGGGTATCGCGCACGTGCGATTCGACGCTGTCGTCGGACCCGAGCACGCCCACGATGCCGCCCTGCGCCCAGGCCGTCGCGGCTTCGTCGAGCCGGCGCTTGGCGAGCACGACCACCGGCACGCGGTCGGCCAGATTCAACGCGACCGCCAAGCCTGCGAGGCCGGCACCCACGATCACGACCGGTAGGCCGCTCAAGTTCTTGTCCATCGCACCGATTCTACGGACGGGGGTGACTGGCGCGCGCCAGGCCCCCAACTGCCATCCTCAAGGACATCTCGATGCAACCTAGCAACGCCGCCGCCGACGCGTGGGCCGCCACGAACCTGATGCCGCAGGCCCACACCCGAATTCTCGGCAGCGAGAACTACCTCGGGCGCGACAACCCCCAGCTCGGTTCGCAGGTGAGCGCGGGGGTCCATGAGTTGTTTGCGATCTGTCCGGCCGGCGACGCGCTTCAGCTCGCCTTCGAGCGTGTTCAGCCGACGTTCATTGCCGTGCACGACGTGGGCATCAACCGAGCGGCCAGCCTGCTGGCCGAACTCGCCGGCGCATTGCGCCAGCCGCTGCAGAGCCTTTCGATCCGTCAACAAGGAACCGGCGTCACGCTGGCCAAGCTGCATTTCATCGAGCTGCCCGGCCAGCGCGCGACGCCGTTGCGCCTGTACTCCACCGCAGTGGACGCCGACACCCACACGCGCCAGCAGGTCGCACAGACATTGCTGGCCTTCAGCCGCCTGGGCGTTCTGCTCGTCGGCGCATTGCCCGAACATGCGCTTGCCACGCACTTCAACCCGCTGCGCGACCGGCTGCTCACCGTACCGTGGAACAACCGCAACCTGCTGCTGGTGCCGCAGGGGCCCAGTGCCGGCCTCGTCGGCCAGACGCTTCGCCTGGTCGACGGCACGCTCGTGCAGGCCAATGCCGCTCCACCGGCGACGCAGACCGGGCCGATCTGGAAATCGATTCACGAAGCCTGGAGCCGGCTGCGCGGAACGCCCAACGACGCACCCGCCCGCCCGGCGGCGTCGCCGCCCATCCTGGGCGGTGGCCTGCGCCTGAACCTGCCCGCCTCGGCACCCGCGGCGCCTGCCACGGCATCGCTGGCGCCGCGGCCTCACGCGGCGCCAGCGCCACTGCGCGCTGCAGAACGGCTGGCCGACGTGCGGGAAACGTCGACGCCGGCCATGTTGTCCAAAGCGGTGCCGTCGCCGGGTTCGGTGATGCCGCCGTCGAAGGCCGCCGCACCGTCGCCGCCGGACGACAGCCGGTTCGCCGCCTACGCCCAGGCCTGCAGCAGCCTGCGCGGCGCCGTCACCTGCGCCGTCTTCGAGCGCAACTCGGGCCGGCTGCTGGCGCAGGCCGGGCCCACGGCGGCTTCGACCGTGCTCATTGAACACGCGTCGGGCACGCTGAAGGCGATCTCAGGGCTGGAAAGCGACTCGAACAGCGCGCGCGGCCAGGCGGACTGCCTGGTGACCCTCGAGCGCCAGATCGTGCTGATCCGCCACCTCACCCGCGAGCCCACGATCGGCATGGCCCTGGTGCTCGAAAAAGACAAGGCCAACCCGATGCTGATGCGTGCGCACCTCCAGCGCCTGGAGCCCCTGCTCGACGGCTGAGTGTTCGCAGCAGGCGGTACACGCCCCGCACGACCCACCTGCAACGGGCGCCAAGCGGCGCCCGTTTTCACGACGACCGGCGTGCGGCGTCAGTGCACGACGCGCTCGAACGAGAACTCGCCGTCCTCGACGTCGACCGGAATCACGTCCTTGGGGCCGAATCGGCCCTGCAGGATGAGCTTGGCCACCGGATTCTCGATCCGCTGCTGGATCGCGCGCTTCAGCGGGCGTGCGCCGAAGACCGGGTCGAAGCCCACCTTGGCCAACTCGACCAGGGCTGCCTGAGAGACCTCCAGCTTCATGTCGAGCTTTTCGAGGCGCTGCTCCAGCACACGCAACTGGATCTTCGCGATCGACAGGATGTTGTCGCGGTCGAGGGCGTGGAACACCACCGTCTCGTCGATCCGGTTCAGGAACTCCGGGCGGAAATGCTGCTTGACCTCGGACCAGACGGCATCGCGGATGAGCGACGGGTCCTGACCGGCCATCTGCATGATCAGGTGCGAACCGAGGTTGCTCGTCATCACGATGACGGTGTTCTTGAAGTCCACCGTGCGACCCTGACCGTCCGTGAGGCGGCCATCGTCGAGCACCTGCAACAGCACGTTGAAGACGTCCGGGTGCGCCTTCTCGACCTCGTCGAGCAGGATCACGCTGTACGGCTTGCGGCGCACGGCTTCCGTCAGCGTGCCGCCCTCGTCGTAGCCCACGTAGCCCGGCGGCGCGCCGATCAGGCGGCTGACCGAATGTTTTTCCATGAACTCGCTCATGTCGACGCGGATCATGTGGTCCTCGCTGTCGAACAGGAAACCTGCCAGCGCCTTGCACAGCTCGGTCTTGCCCACGCCGGTCGGGCCGAGGAAGAGGAACGAGCCGAGCGGCCGGTTCGGGTCGCTCAGGCCTGCACGCGAGCGGCGAATGGCGTCGGCGACCGCGACGATGGCCTCGTCCTGGCCGACCACGCGCTCGTGCAGCTTGCTCTCCATCTGGACCAGCTTGTCGCGCTCGCCCTGCATCAGCTTGCTCACCGGAATGCCGGTGGAGCGCGACACCACCTCGGCGATCTCCTCGGCGCCGACGAGCGTGCGCAGCAGTTGCGGGCCGCCCTTGCCTTCCTTGGCCCCCTTGGTCTTGCCCTGCTCCTTGGCCTGCGCGGCCTGGAGCGTCTTCTCGAGTTCGGGCAGGCGGCCGTACTGCAACTCGGCGACCTTGTTGAAGTCGCCCTTGCGCTTGAGTTCCTCGACCTGGAACTTGATGTGTTCGATCTCTTCCTTCACCTGTGCCGAACCCTGCGCGGTGGCCTTCTCGGACTTCCAGATCTCTTCCAGATCGGCGTACTCGCGCTCGAGCTTGGCGATCTCTTCCTCGATCAGGCCCATGCGCTTGATCGACGATTCGTCCTTCTCCTTGCGCACGGCCTCGCGCTCGATCTTGAGCTGGATCAGCCGACGGTCGAGCTTGTCCATCACCTCGGGCTTGGAGTCGATCTCGATCTTGATCTTGGCCGCCGCCTCGTCGATCAGGTCGATCGCCTTGTCGGGCAGGAAGCGGTCGGTGATGTAGCGGTGGCTCAGCTCGGCCGCGGCGACGATCGCCGGGTCGGTGATCTCGACCCCGTGGTGAACTTCGTATTTTTCCTGCAGGCCACGAAGGATCGCAATCGTGGCCTCGACGCTCGGCTCGTCGACCAGCACC
The DNA here is from genome assembly GCA_024641945.1 of Rubrivivax sp. Lineage (GTDB taxonomy): Bacteria > Pseudomonadota > Gammaproteobacteria > Burkholderiales > Burkholderiaceae_C > Rubrivivax. Next base: position 50,804 of record JAHECD010000013.1, read on the forward strand.
TTCTGGAACCGGCGTTCGAGCGCCGCGTCCTTCTCGACGTACTTGCGGTACTCGTTCAGCGTGGTGGCGCCGATGCAGTGCAGTTCGCCCCGCGCGAGTGCAGGCTTGAGCATGTTGCCGGCGTCGATGGCGCCTTCGGCCTTGCCCGCGCCGACCATCGTGTGCAGTTCGTCGATGAACAGGATGATCCGGCCCTCGTCGTGCGCCACTTCCTTCAGCACCGACTTCAGCCGTTCCTCGAACTCGCCGCGGTACTTGGCGCCAGCCAGCAGGCCCGCCATGTCGAGCACCAGCACCCGCTTGTTCTTCAGGGTATCGGGCACCTCGCCGTTGACGATGCGCTGCGCCAGGCCTTCGACGATCGCCGTCTTGCCGACCCCCGGCTCGCCGATCAGCACCGGGTTGTTCTTGCTGCGCCGCTGCAGCACCTGGATCGCGCGCCGGATCTCGTCGTCACGGCCGATCACCGGGTCGAGCTTGCCCTGGCGCGCGCGCTCGGTCAGGTCGAGCGTGTATTTCTTCAGCGCCTCGCGCTGGCCTTCGGACTCGGCCGAGTCGACCGTCTGGCCGCCGCGCACGGCCTCGATCGCCGCTTCGAGCGCCTTGCGCGACAGGCCGTGGCCGCGCACGATGCCGCCGAGGTCGGTCTTGCTGTCGGCCAGCGCGAGCAGGAACATCTCGCTCGAGATGAACTGATCGCCTCGCTTGCCGGACTCCTTGTCGGCCGCCTGGAGCAGTTGCACCAGTTCGCGTCCGGCCTGCGTCTGCCCGCCGCCCTGCACGGCCGGCAACGCATTCATGGCCGTGTCCATCGACAGCTTCAGCGCCGCGGTATTGGCGCCGGCACGGTCGAGCAACGCCTTCGGGCCTTCGTCCTGCTGCAGCATCGCCGCCAGCAGATGCGAGGGCTCCACGTAGGGGTTGTCGCGCGCCACGGCCATCGAACTGGCTTCGTTCAGGGCCTGCTGGAACGCAGTGGTCAATTTATCGAGGCGCATGGTGAACTCCATCCTTTGCGGTTGTCGTGCACTTGAGGCGGTAAACCATCTTTTCAAGTCGCCGCGCGTTCCTAGAATCGCCCGCATGGACATACATCAAATGCAGGTCAGGTACGACGCGCTCGCAGACCGCCTGCTCTGGCAGGTTCGCACACGCACCGGCGAGATGTACGCGGTCTGGTTGACGCGGCGCATGGTGGGCCGCCTCTGGCCACCGTACCAGCAGATGGTCACGCGGGCCGGTATTTCTCATGCCACTCCGGATGCGACCGTGCTGCCCGAGGCGCGCGAGATGCTCGAACAGGCCGTGCGTGAACGGCCCTTGCCGTCGGCCGATTTCAAGACCCAGTTCAACCCGAAACCCATCGCCCAGCCGCTCGGTCCCGAACCGCTGCTGCCCACCGCCATCGACCTGACGCCGGACGCCCAGGGCGCCGGCCTGGCGATCACCTTGCGCGAGGAAGCCGGCCGCAGCATCCAGCTTCGCCTGGGTGCCGACCTGTCGACGGCGCTGCTGCGCCTGCTCGACCAGGCCTTGCGGGCGTCGGACTGGGGACTGCCGGGCGGCGCCGTCCCGGCCGAAGCCGCGAATCCGGCCCCGGCGCCGCCGCCGCCGTCGGCGCTGAATTGACGGTCCCGCCGCCGCCGTCGGCGCTGAGCTGACAAGCGCACGGTCGCCGGCAGCGCTCAGTTGACGTCCGTGCCGCCCGAGCCGTCGCCGGCGGTCAGCCGGGCGGCGAGTTCGGCCTTGCGCACCTTGCCGAGCGCCGTTCTCGGCATCGAGTCGACAACGACGATCCGTCGCGGCTGCTTGTAGCGTGCCAACCGGGTCATGTACGTGGCGCGAACCGCCTCCGTGTCGACCGCCTGGCCCGGCAGGCGCTCGACGGCGAGCACCGGCACCTCGCCCCAGCGTGCGTCGGGCACGCCGACCACGGCACATTCCGCCACGCCGGGGACACCAGCCACCAGGTTCTCGATCTCGGCCGGATAGATGTTCTCGCCGCCGGAGATGATCATGTCCTTCGACCGGCCGACCACCTCGTAGACGCCGCCCGGGTCGCAGCGCGCCAGGTCGCCTGAATGGAACCACCCGTCGCGGAAATCGGGATGGTCCGGCATGCGATGAAAACCACGCATCGTATTGGGGCCACGCACAAGGATCTCGCCCACGGTGCCCGGCGCCACGTCGCCACCGGCCCCATCGACGACCCTCACGTCGACGCCGGGCGCCGGCCTGCCGACCCGGCCGACATGTTGCAATGCGTCCTGCGGGGTCAGCGCGATCGACACCGGGCCCGTCTCGGTCGAACCATAGACTTGCGCCACGGGCACCCCGCGCGCATGGAAAGCCTCGATCATGGCCACCGGCACGACGGACGAGCCGGTATTCACGAATTCGAGCGACGACAGGTCAGCGGTCGGCCAGTCCGGATGTTCGTGCAGCGCACGGATCACGGCCGGCACGAGCAGGCTCGTCGTGGGCCGCCAGTGGGCCACGTCGTGCAGCCAGGCCGCGGGCTCGAAGCGTGGTTGCAACCGCACGACACCCCCGCCGAGCAGCGTGGGCAGGACCTGGATGCACAGACCGCCGACATGGAACATCGGCAACACGGCCAGCGTGCGTGTCTGTTCGTCGAGCCCCTGCACGGCGATGGCGGCGTCGACGTTGGCCGACATGCGCGCGGACGTGTGCATGGCGCCTTTCGGCAACCCTGTCGTGCCAGAGGTGTAGCAGAGCATCAGGTCGCCCGGCTCGGCGGCGCCGGCGACCCCGCCGCCGGCCTGCACCAGCGCGTCACGAAGTTCGCCGATCTGCGGCCGCATGTCGGCCGAGCCGCGCACGGCGCGTACCCCGGCGTGCTTCACCACGGCCAGGAGTTCGTCGGTCGCCAGGCGCCAGTTCAACGGCATGAAGACGGCGCCCAGGCGCTCGCAAGCCAGCAGCGTGGCCAGCATCGGCGGCGTATTGATGCCGAGCCACGCGACGATGTCGCAGGCACCGACGCCCGACGCCGCCAGCGCCGAGCGCTGCGACTCGATCGTCGTCTCGAAATCCCCACGGCTGAAGACGGCGCTGCCGACGTGCAGCGCCGGCCGCGACGGGTCCTGATCGAGCAACGCCTGCCAGCGGTCGGACAGGCGGGAGTCGCGGCTCATCGGGAAGGTCCCGGGCTCACGATGCCCGACGCGTCATTCGATGACCTCGTCGCGCTCGCCCGGCTCGTAGAGACATTCACGCCCGAGCCGGTCGATGCACAGTTCGGCCGTCCACGGCAGCATCAGCGACCCGCAGCGCGAGTCGCGGTACAGGCGCTCCAGCGGCAACGACTTGAGCATCGACTGGCCGCCGCAGGTGCGGATCGCCAGGCGCGCGATGTCGTTCGCGTTCTCCATGATCGTGTAATGCGCCGCGTAAAGGCGCATGCGCGTGTCGCGGTCGGGGTCGACCTGCACGTCGCGGGCGTTCTGCAGGAACAGCGCACGGGTCTGCTCCAGCTTCACCCGCATGTCGGCCACGGCGACCTGCTTGGTGGGATACATGCGGCGCTTGACCGGTGGCATGCCGGGCACCTCGCCGCGCAGGTACTGCACCGTGAAGTCGTAGGCCGCCTGCGCCAGCCCCATGTAGGTGGGCGACAGCGTCGCAAACATGTGCGGGAAGCGGCTCGCAGCCTGGAAATACAGACCCTCCGGCATCAAGCGCGCCTCGTTCGGCACGTAGACGTCCTTGAAATCCAGATTGCGCGAAACGGTGCCGCGCATGCCCATCGGGTCCCAGTCGCCGAAGACCGACACACCCGCGGCGTCCGCCGGCACGGCAAGGTACATCGAGTCGCGCTGCGTTGCGCCAGGGACGTCGAGCGTGCACAGCACGCCGTAATAGTCGGCGGCGCCAGCGAGCGACGCAAAGATCTTGCGGCCGTTCACGACATAACCACCATCGACGCGCCGCGCCAGGGTGCCGAAGGGCGCCTTGCCGGCCGCCGCGCTGCCACCCTCCGAGAACGGCTGCGCGTAGACCTTGCCCTGATTGACGATCCGGTCAAAGTGCAGCGCACGGATGCGGGCATGCTCCGCGCGTTGCGCAGCGGTCATGTCGAGCGCGTCGGCAATGAACCCTGCCCACATCGTGGAGCACACGTGCATGTTCCAGGTCAGCGCCGTCGCGCCGCAGTGGCGCCCGATCTCGGCCGCCACCATCACATACGTGGTGAAGTCGGCGCCCAGGCCACCGTGCTCGCGCGGCACGCAGATGCCCAGCAGCCCGGCGGCACGCAGGTCGGCGTAGTTGTCGAATGGGAACCTGGCGTCGCGGTCGATCGCTGCCGCACGCGGCGCGAAGCGCTCGCGTCCCAGCGCGGCCGCCAATCCGACCAGTTCGAGTTGCTGAGCGGTCAGCGTGCGGGTGCTGCCGGCGATGTGGGGAATCGGTCCTGCCATGTCTCAGGTCTCCTCGTCGTTGCCGCCGAACCGCCGCTTCAGGAACTCGATCACGGCCTCGTTGAAGGCCCGCGGCCGCTCGACGTTGGCGATATGGCCGGCGCCGGCCACGCTGGCGAATTCGGCGCCGTCGATGCGCTGGGCCATGCGCTGCATCACGTCGGGCGGCGCAGTGCGGTCGTGCTCGCCGGCCAGACACAAGACCGGCACCCGCAGCGCCGCCAGCGCGGCGCGGCGGTCGAAGCCGGCGATGGCGGCCAGCGCAGCCCGGTACGTGGCCTCGGGAACGCGGGCCATGACGGCTGCGGCCCGCGATACCGCCACCGGGTCAGCGTCTGGCGCGACCATCCCGGCGACCAGCTTCGCCGCCAACGCCGGCATGCCCAGACCGGCATCGAGCGGCGCCAGACGGTCGCGCAGGAAGGATTGCTGCCAGTCGCCACCGGGCTTTCCAAAGGCACTCGTCGTGCAGGCCAGCACCAGCGCGCGCAGAAGCGTCGGCTCGGCCGCCGCCAGCTCCTGAGCGATCATGCCGCCCATGCTGTGGCCGAGCAGCACCACCGGACCGGCATCGAGACGACGGATCGTGTCGGCGACCGCACCGGTCATCGACACCATCGTCAGGCCACCCGGCAAGGGCGACTCGCCGTAGCCCGGCAGGTCGACCGAGACCGCCGTGAATCCGGCACCGGCCAGGGCACCCGCGGTGCCCGAAACCGCGTCGGACCAGATCGAACGGCCGCCGCCCACGCCATGCAGCAGCACGACGGCGGGTCCTCGGCCTTGCAGATCGAATGCAAGCATGGCCGATGCCCCTTCAGACCAGGCGGCCGGCCTCGACCACGGGCACGCCGTCCAGCAACACGGTGCAGCCACGCATCGGCAGGTCGAAGTGACCGGCGGTGTGCCGCCCGGCGGCTTCATTGGCGCCCGTCGAATACAGGAAGTTGCCCGCGAAGGCACGAAGCTCGGTGCCGTTGAAATCGGCCTTGTCGTGGAATGTCATCGCGTCCCAGCGCGCGCGCCGGTTCAGGCCCCAGCCCACGTGCGACACGGCGTAAGCCGATACGTCGTTCCAGGCCTCGAAATACCCGCGCATCAGGTCGGCATCGACGCTGGAGCCTTCGATCGCGGTCACGTGATCGTTCTCGATCACGAGCCGCAGCGGATCCTGCAGGTAGCGCTTGAACGTGAGGTTGACGTCGCCGCGGTCGAGCACCAGCGTGCCGCTGACCGTGCCTGCCGCTGGAAAGGCCAGCACCAGCCCGGCCGGCCAATGCGACAGCGTGCCGGGCCGCGACGTGAAACCCCAGACGCCACCCACGCGAGCGCCCCGCAGATCGATCCGCAGGTCGGTGCCGACGGGCGAGCTGACCTGCATGGCTTGTGCCGTCTTGAGGCGGCGCATCGCCTCGCGCACCGGTTGTTCGTCTTCGGCGCGGGGTTCGCAGCGCTCGAGGATTTCCGGGTGCTCGTGGCTGATCGCCAGCACCCGCGCCCCACCCTTCAGGATCGCCGGCAGTTCGGCCGCGTGCTGCAGGCCTTCGATCGTGCAGTCGGCGACGAAGATACTGCCGGCGAGCGCGGTGACCACCGGCGCCAGTCCGCCAATGGCGTCGGACGCGCCCGTGGACCGCACGGGCACCGGGGCCGCAAGCGCGCGCATCGGCAGCACCACGTGAAACGGCCGTGCACCCAACCGCAGCAGCGCCAGTTCGGCGGTGTGCGGCAACTCGGGGCGGCTCTGCGTTTCGGACAGCACGGCGCAGGCATCTCCCGCCTGCACACCACAAAGCCTGAACACACGCTCGAAGAGATCGATCCACTTGCCCTCGATGCGCACCGTGCTCACAGGATTTCCCCCAGCAGGTGGTAGTGCCCGGACTGGAAGACCAGCGGTGGTACCGGCGCCTCGAACAGCCGCCGTACCTGCCCGATGAACAGGCAATGGTCGCCAGCGGCCCGCTCGTCCACGCGCTCGCACTCGAAGATCGCGGCACTGCCGGTCAGCATCGGCGCACCGCCGAGCCCGGGGGACCAGACCCCTTCGGCAAACTTTTCCGGTTCGGAGGACGCAAACCGGCGCGAAAGGTCGACCTGGTTCTCGGCCAGCACGTTCACGGCAAAGTGCGCCGCCGCGCGAAACGCGGGCAGGCTCAGGCTGGACGCTCGCAGCGACCACAAGACAAGCGGCGGATCGAGCGACAGCGAATTGAACGAGTTGGCGGTCAGGCCGATCGGCCGGCCATCGGCGTCCAGACAGGTGACGATCGTGACGCCGGTCGTGAACCGGCCGAGCGCCGTGCGCAGCGCGTGCGCGGTGATGAGGTCATTGGCGCTCGCCATGCCGCGGATCTAGCCTCCGGCGTTGCCGGCTTCGATGCCCCAGCGCTTCAGCGCCTCGTCATCGGCCACGCGCGCATCGACCCAGTGCGCCCCGTCGGGCGTGGTTTCCTTCTTCCAGAACGGCGCCTGCGTCTTCAGGTAGTCCATCAGGAATTCGCACGCCAGGAAGGCCTGGCCGCGGTGTGCCGACGTCACCGCCACGAGCACGATCTGGTCGAGCGGCGCGAGCGGCCCGATGCGATGCACGACACGCGCGGCGCGCAGGTCGAAGCGCTCGAAGGCGCGGTCGATCATGTGCTCGATCGACGCCTCGGTCATGCCAGGGTAGTGCTCGAGTTCCAGCGCACGGATGCCGGACTGCGCGCCGCTGCGGTCGCGCACCGTACCGACGAACGCGACCACCGCCCCACACCCCCCGTCACCCGCACGCAGCGAAGCCACCTCGGCGGCAAGGTCGAAATCGGCGGTCTGGATCGAGACTCGATTCATGGTGCGCAGGCGATCGGCAGCGACGCTTCAGCCACCCGTGACGGGCGGAAAGAAGGCCACCTCGGCGCCTTCGGTCAACACCACCTGTTCGCCGCACATCTGCTGGTCGACGGCGCAGCGCACGGCACGCCCGGCAGCCAGCACTTCGGCGTGACGGCCTCCGCGGGCCGCGAGCGCGTCGCGCAGCGCGCCAACGGTCGAACCGTCCGCCAGATCGACGCTTTCCTGCGCGCCCAGCGCCTCTCGCAACGAGGCGAAATACCGGACCTGGACCTTCATCGTGACGTCAATTCGGCAAGTGACAGGAACCGCACCGTATCACCACGGTGAATCGCCTGCCCGGAGGGGTTGTCGACCAGGCCATCGGCCCACACCGCCGAGGTCAGCACCCCCGAGCTCTGGTTCGGGAACAACTCGACGCCGCCCTCGGCATTGAAGCGCACGCGCAGGAATTCGCGCCGGCGGTCGGGCTTGGGCCAGTCGAAATCGGCGCGCACCGCGATCGCGTGCGGCGCTGCGGCCGGCATGCCCTGCAGTGCGCGCAGCACCGGCATCACCGCCAGCAGGCACGTGACCCAGCTCGACACCGGGTTGCCGGGCAGGCCGATGAACAGCGCCTCGCCGCCGCCCGCGTCCGCAGGGCGGCGAACGGCGCCGAAGGCGAGCGGCTTGCCGGGTTTCATCGCGATCTGCCAGAGATCGAGCCGGCCCTCGGCCAGCATGGCCGGGCGGAGGTGGTCTTCTTCGCCCACCGACACGCCGCCGCTCGTGACGATGAGGTCGTTGCGCAGCGCGGCCTCGCGCAACGCGGCGCGGGTGGCGTCCAGGCGGTCAGGCACGATGCCCAGGTCCTGCACGTCGCAGCCCGCGGCCTGCAGCACGCCGCGCAGCGTAAAGCGGTTGGAGTTGTAGATCGCACCGGGCTTGAGCGTGTCGCCCGGCATGGCGAGTTCGTCTCCGGTGCTGAACAGTGCCACGCGAGGCCGCCGCACCACCGTGAGCGACGCGCGACCGACCGACGCGGCCAGCCCGAGTGCCTGCGCGTTGAGGCGGGCGCCCCGGTTCAGCACCGTGGCCCCGGCGGCGATGTCCTCGCCGCGGCGCCGGATCCATTGGCCGGATTCAGGAACGGCATCCACACGAACCAAGCCACCGACGACGGTGACGCATTGCTCCTGCATCACCACGGCGTCGGCACCGGCCGGCACCTGCGCACCGGTGAAGATGCGCGCGGCCGTACCCGGCTGCAGCGGGGCGCCCACGACGCCCGCCGGGATGCGCTGCGATACCGGCAGCACCGCGCCCGCCGACGGCACGTCGGCGGCGCGCAACGCATAACCGTCCATCGACGTGTTATCGGCCGGGGGCACGTCGATGGTCGAGCGCACGTCCTCGGCCAGCACCCGGCCCAATGCCTCGAACGTGGACACCTGCTCTGTCTGCGTCAGGGCTTGCTTGGAGGCACCCGCAACCAGGCGCTCGAGCGCCTCGTCCAGGCTCAGCAGCGGGCGGGGGGCTGGCGCGTTCATTCAGGCATGGGTCTCGATGTAGTGCTTCACCGCCGCCACATCGGGCGGCATGACCGCAAAGCGCTTGGGCAGTGCCTCCAGGCCTTCGAGCCCGGCCGGCCGCGCGGGTTCCAGCCCGATCGCCTCGCGGATCGTCTCGGCGAACTTGGCCGGCAGTGCGGTCTCGAGCACGATCATCGGCACGCCGGGCATGACGTGCTCGAGCCCGACCTTCAGCCCGTCGGCCGTGTGGGTGTCGATCATCGTGTGGTGGCGTTCCCAGGCGGCGCGGATCATCGCCACCCGGTCGGCGTGCGTGCTCTTGCCGGAGACGAAACCGAAGTCGGCGATGTGCTCGAAATCGGGCACATCCAGCGTGAAGCCCCCAGCGGTGGATACCGACGTGCCGAACAACTCGGCCGTGCGCACAGCATCCCGGCCCAACAGGTCGAAGACGAAGCGCTCGAAATTGCTGGCCTTGCTGATGTCCATCGACGGGCTCGACGTCTCGAAGGTCTCTGCGCTGGCGCGCACGCGGTACCGGCCCGTGCGGAAGAACTCGTCGAGCACGTCGTTCTCGTTGGTGGCCGCCACGAGGCGGTCGATCGGCAGGCCCATCATGCGCGCCACGTGGCCGGCGCAGATGTTGCCGAAGTTGCCCGACGGCACGGCGAAGCTGACGCGCTCGGCATTCGTCTTCGTGGCCTGGAAGTAACCCGCGAAGTAATACACCACCTGGGCCAGCAGGCGCGCCCAGTTGATCGAATTGACGGTGCCGATGTGCCAGCGGCGCTTGAAAGCGAGGTCGCCGCTGACGGCCTTGACGATGTCCTGGCAATCGTCGAACACCCCTTCGATGGCCAGGTTGTGGATGTTCTCGTCCTGCAGGCTGAACATCTGCGCCTGCTGGAACGGGCTCATGCGTCCGTGCGGCGACAGCATGAAGACGTTGACGCCGCGCTTGCCGCGCATCGCGTACTCGGCCGCGCTGCCAGTGTCGCCCGACGTCGCGCCCAGGATGTTGAGCGTCTGCCCGCGCCGGCCGAGTTCGAACTCGAACAGCGCACCGAGCAGTTGCATCGCCATGTCCTTGAAGGCCAGCGTCGGCCCGTTGGACAGGGCCTCGATGAAGACACCGTCTTCGAGCCGCCGCAGGGGCACGATCTCCTTGGTGCCGAACACCTGTTCGTTGTAGGTGGCGGCCACGAGCCGCATCAGGTCGGACCGGGGAATGTCGTCGATATAGAGCGAGAGGATCTCGAACGCGAGTTCGGCGTACGGCAGGCCACGCCAGCGTTCCAGCGTCGCCGAGTCGATCCGCGGGTACGCCGTCGGCAGGTACAGCCCGCCGTCGGGCGCCAGCCCCTCGAGCAGGATTTCGCTGAAGCTGCGTTCGTTCTGGTCGCCGCGGGTGCTGATATAGCGCATCACGCCTCCGGACGGCCCGTCGCGGGGCAGGACGGCCCGCCCCGGGCACCACGCCACATGGCGCAAGCGCCAGCCTGACGATTCGAGGGCCTCACGCGAGTTCCTCCTTGCGCAGGCTCACGATCGGGGCCAGCACGGTCGGCAGCGCCTGCATCTTGCCGATCGCGTCGCGCATGCGGCCCTCGACGGTGTCATGGGTCAGGATGATCACGTCGGTCTGGCGCTCGCCTTCGGCGCTTTCGCGCTGCAGCAGGGCATCGATGGAAATGTCGTGGTCGGCCAGGATGGTGGTGATCCTGGACAGCACACCCGGCTCGTCGGATACACAAAGGCGAAGATAAAAAGCAGTGACGACCTCGCCAATGGGCAGGATCGGCGTGTCCTTCAGTTCGCTCGCCTGGAACGCGAGGTGCGGCACGCGGTGGTCCGGATCGGCGGTGTGCAGTCGGGTGATGTCCACCAGGTCGGCGACGACCGCGCTGGCGGTCGGCTCGGCACCCGCGCCCTTGCCGTAGTACAGCGTGGTGCCGACGGCATCGCCCTGCACCACCACGGCATTCATCGCGCCTTCGACATTGGCGATCAGGCGTTTGCTCGGGATCAGGGTCGGATGGACCCGCAGTTCGATCCCGTGCTCGCGCCGCTTGGTGATGCCGAGCAGCTTGATGCGGTAGCCCAGTTGCTCGGCGTACTTGATGTCGGTCGCGCTCAGTTTCGTGATGCCCTCGACATGGGCCTTGTCGAACTGCACCGGGACACCGAACGCGATGGCGCTCATGATGGTCACCTTGTGCGCCGCATCGACACCCTCGATGTCGAACGTCGGGTCGGCTTCGGCATACCCCAGGCGCTGTGCCTCCTTGAGCACCTCGGCAAAGTCCAGCCCCTTGCTGCGCATCTCCGAGAGGATGAAGTTGGTGGTGCCGTTGATGATGCCGGCGATCCATTCGATGCGGTTCGCCGTCAGGCCCTCGCGCAACGCCTTGATGATGGGGATGCCGCCGGCCACCGCGGCCTCGAACGCGACCACCACGCCCTGCTCGCGCGCGGCGGCAAAGATCTCGCTGCCATGCACCGCCAGCAACGCCTTGTTCGCCGTGACCACATGCTTGCCGGCGGCAATGGCCTCCAGCACCAGCGTGCGTGCGATCCCGTAACCGCCGATCAGCTCGATCACGATGTCGATCGCCGGGTTGGCGATGACCTGGCGCGCGTCGGACACCACCTCGATGCCTTCGCCCACGATCGAGCGGGCACGGGCCACATCGAGATCGGCCACCATCGTGATGTCGATGCTGCGTCCGGCGCGTCTGCGAATTTCTTCCTGGTTGCGCTGCAGCACCTTGAAGGTGCCGCCGCCGACGGTGCCGATGCCCAGAAGGCCCACCTGGATGGGCTTGGCTTCGACGTCGCGCCGCTGCGCGGACTGCGGGGTCGCCGCAACACGTGGGGTGGTCATGCGGAGTGCCGTTTTCTGTAGTGGGAGAGGAACCGGTCGATGCGCCCGATGGCCTCGGTGAGGTCATCGGCATTCGGCAGGAAGACGAGACGGAAGTGGTCGGGGTCCGGCCAGTTGAACCCCGTGCCCTGCACGATCAGCACCTTCTCGTCGGCCAGCAATTCGTAGGCGAACTGCTGGTCGTCGGCGATCGGATACATCTTCGGGTCGAGGCGCGGGAACATGTACAGCGCGGCCTTGGGTTTGACCACGCTGACCCCCGGGATCTGCGTCAACAGGTCGTACGCCAGGTCGCGCTGCTTGCACAGGCGCCCGGTCGGCGCAATCAGGTCGTTGATGCTCTGGTACCCGCCGAGGGCGGTCTGGATGGCGAGCTGGCCCGGCGTGTTGGCGCAAAGCCGCATCGACGCCAGCATGTTCAGCCCCTCGATGTAGTCCCGGGCGTGGCGCTTGTCGCCGGAGACGACCATCCAGCCCGAGCGGTAGCCGCACGCGCGGTAGTTCTTGCTCAGGCCGTTGAAGGTGACGAACAGGACGTCGTCCGCGAGCGAGGCGATGCTCGTGTGCACGTTGCCGTCGTACAGCGTCTTGTCGTAGATCTCGTCTGCAAAGACGATCAACTGGTGCTGACGCGCGATCTCGACGATGCCTTCCAGCAGGTCCACCGGGTAGAGCGCACCGGTCGGATTGTTCGGGTTGATGACGACGATGGCGCGGGTATTCGGCGTGACCTTGCGACGGATGTCGTCCAGGTCGGGCAGCCAGCCGGTGCCTTCGTCGCAGTGGTAATGCACGGGCGTGCCGCCGGACAGCGATACCACGGCGGTGTGCAGGGGGTAGTCGGGCGCGGGTATCAAGACCTCGTCGCCAGCGTCGAGCAGCGCATTCATGCTCATCGCGATCAGCTCGGACGCACCGTTGCCCAGGTACACGTCGTCGACCGTGACCCCGGCGACGTGCTTCTCCTGGGTGTAGTGCACGACGGCCTTGCGCGGCGCGAACAGGCCCTTGCTGTCGGTGTAGCCGGCGGCGATCTGCGACGGCAGGTTGTGGATCATGTCCTGCACGATCTCGTCCGGCGGCATCAGCCCGAACGCGGCGACGTTGCCGATGTTCAGCTTGATGATGCGCTGGCCCTCCTCCTCCATCTGGCGCGCCTTGTCGAGCACCGGCCCACGGATGTCGTACCCGACGTTGGCGAGTTTGGTGGACTTGGCGATGGGCTTCAAATCGTGCTCCGCGGCAGCGGGCGCAGGAGGGTTGCGCCGCAAAACCTAGAATTAGACCAGATGAAATTCGAGCCCGACCGCGCCGAAGGCGTCAACGCCATCACCCGCCACGATGCCGGCCGCGTCTGGGTGGGCGGCACGCTGTTCGAGCACAGCGTCCTCGTGCCGTGGGTCGGCACGGTGCAGCCGTGGCACGCCAAGGTGCCGGCCGACCTGACCCCCGCGCACTTCGAACAGGTGCTCGCCCTGCAGCCTGAACTCGTGATCTTCGGCAGCGGGGCACGGCTCGAATTTGTGCGGCCAGCGCTTTACAGGGCCCTCATCGACCGGCGCATCGGCATCGAGACGATGGACACCGCGGCCGCCTGCCGAACGTACAACGTGCTGGCCAGCGAAGGCCGCAGCGTCGTGGCCGGCCTCATTGTCGCCCGCTGAACGCCGGCGGCGGACCATCCGAGCAGACACTTTATAATCTTGAAGTTAATGCCGCCGCGGGCCCCTTCCCGCGATCCGGCGCCCGCTTCGGAACCAGCCTGCACATGACACCAGTCGTCAACAAAGCCCTCCCGGATTTCGAAGCGCCCGCCACCGGCGGCGTGAAGTTCTCGCCCCAGGCGTTTGCCGGCAAGGCCATCGTTCTGTACTTCTATCCGAAGGACGCGACGCCGGGCTGCACGACCGAGGCGATGCAGTTTCGCGACCGCCACAAGGATTTCGTCAAGGCCGGTGCCGTGATCTTCGGCGTCTCGCGCGACAACATGACCTCGCACGAGAAATTCAAGCAGAACCTCGAGCTGCCGTTTGAGTTGATCGCCGACACCGAAGAGAAGCTGTGCCACATGTTCGGCGTGGTCAAGAACAAGATCATGTACGGCAAGAAGGTCAAGGGCATCGAGCGCAGCACGTTTCTAATCGACGATGAAGGCGTGATGCGCGCCGAATGGCGCGGCATCAAGGTCGCCGGGCACGTCGACGAAGTGCTCAAGGCCGTCAAGGGGCTGAAGAAGGCCGCCTGAGTTGACCCGCCTGCGTGCCCGAGCCTGCGCTACCAACAACGAGCCGTCCTGAGCCCAGGGCGGCTTTTTCCTTTCTGAAGCGACCCAACTCCCATGCCCCTGCCCAAGCCCCCCGCCAAGAAGGCTGCCGTCCTCAACCCCGCCGACTACGAGGCGCAGGCCGCACCGAAACCGGACAAGCGCACATTGAAGGCCCCGTCGACCGACGCGGCGCAGACGGCCCTGTACGACGAATCGCTGCCGTCCGCCGCGGCACCGCCCGCAGCCAAGCCCGTGCCGGCGCCGGCCACCGTCGCCGCTGCCAGGCCGCGGCGCATGGCGCGCGACAGCGGGCCGGCCAAGCTCTTCGTGCTCGACACCAATGTGCTGATGCACGACCCGATGAGCCTGTTCCGGTTTGCCGAGCACGACATCTTCCTGCCGATGATCACGCTGGAGGAGCTCGACGGCCACAAGAAGGGCATGAGCGAAGTCGCGCGCAACGCACGCCAGGTCAGCCGCGACCTCGACAAGCTCGCCACCGACGGCTCGCTCGATCCGAAGGCCGGCATCGCCCTGGGCAAGACGGGCCACCGCGAAGCGGGCGGCAAGCTCTTCTTCCAGACCACGCTGTTCGACATCAAGCTGCCCGCCGGCCTGCCGCAGGGCAAGGCCGACAACCAGATCCTGGGCGTCGTGCAGTCGCTGCGCGAGCAGCAGCCGGGGCGCGACGTGGTGCTGGTGTCGAAGGACATCAACATGCGCGTGAAAGCACGCGCGCTGGGTCTGCCGGCAGAGGACTACTTCAACGACAAGACGCTCGAGGACGGCGACCTGCTCTATACCGGCGTCCTCGCACTGCCGGCGGATTTCTGGGAACGCCATGGCAAGACGATGGAGAGCTGGAACCAGGGCGGCCACACGTTCTACCGCATCAGCGGCCCGCTCGTGCCGTCGCTGATGGTCAACCAGTTCGTCTACCTCGAGGCCCCCGGCGCGGCGCCGCTCTACGCGCGTGTCGCCGAGATCACCGGCAAGACAGCGGTACTGAAGACGCTGCGCGAATACACCCACGTCAAGAACTCGGTATGGGGCGTGACGGCACGCAACCGCGAGCAGAACTTCGCGCTCAACCTGCTGATGGATCCGGAGTGCGACTTCATCACCCTGACCGGCACGGCAGGCACCGGCAAGACGCTGATGACCCTTGCGGCCGGGCTGAGCCAGGTGCTCGACGACCGTCGCTACACCGAGATCATCGTCACGCGGGTGACGGTGCCGGTGGGCGAGGACATCGGCTTCCTGCCCGGCAACGAAGAAGAGAAGATGGGCCCGTGGATGGGCGCGCTGGACGACAACCTCGAGGTCCTCGCGCGTGGCGATGCGACCGCGGGTGACTGGGGGCGTGCGGCGACCAACGACCTCGTGCGCAGCAAGATCAAGATCAAGAGCCTGAATTTCATGCGCGGGCGCACGTTCCTGAACAAGTTCGTGCTCATCGACGAGGCACAGAACCTCACGCCGAAACAGATGAAGACGCTGATCACGCGCGCCGGTCCGGGCACCAAGATCGTCTGCCTGGGCAACCTGGCCCAGATCGACACGCCCTACCTCACCGAGGGCTCGTCGGGCCTCACCTACGCCGTGGACCGGTTCAAGGGCTGGCCGCACGGGGGCCATGTGACGCTGGCACGCGGGGAACGTTCACGACTGGCCGACTTTGCCAGCGAGGTTCTCTGACCCCGCCGCGTCCGCACCGCTGAGAACGGCCTGCCGACGTGGGCGCTGCGCGGCGCTGGTCCCGTGCGACCAGCACCGCGGGCCTTGCGCATAGGCGGCAAACCGTTCACGAGAACACGTTGCCCGCTTGCGTGACCCATCACTCGTCGCACATACGGACAAAACTTGCGAAGCGCGGCAATCCCGTCCTGGTGACGCCTTGGTACGCAAACGTCACGCGGCGGCCGGGGCGCGGGGGCGCGGCGCGCTGCGCGTCGGTGAAGCCCGTGCCGATGAAGAATTCGCGGCCATCGTCGGTGCGTACGCGCAGCGCACCCATGTGTCCGCGCAGCCGGCCCTGCCCTTCGACATGCCCCAACACGGTGGCCTCGGCGTCGCGAAGGGGCTTGAGCTTCAGAAGCACGCTGCTGCGCCCGGTGACGTAGGGGGCGTCGGCCCGGTGCAACATCAGGCCCTCACCTCCACCGCGCACGACCTCGACGAGATGTCGCTGCAACGCCGCCGTGTCGGCCAC
>JAHECD010000105.1 GCA_024641945.1 Rubrivivax sp.
ATCAGGTCGGCCGCCAGCGCGCGTGCAATCCGGTGCGCCGGGTCCAGGTCGAGGCAGCGCGCCACGGCCTCGGCCGCGCCGGCCACGTCGCCGTGGTGGCGGCGCGCGTCGGCCAGGTTCAGCCACATCAGCAGATCGTCGGGCGACAGGGCCGCAGCACGCTCGAAGGTTCGGGCCGCATCGGCCCAATCCCCGCGTTCGCTCGCCCGCACGCCCTCTTGCCAGAGGCGGGTGACGGGTGCCGGCACCGTGACCGGCTTGGCGGAACGGGGCAGTTTCGGCCGCGAAATTGACGACTGCGCCATGGATCGGACTCCTGGAGATGTAAAAGTCGGCCACGCGCAGTTCAGCGCGGCTCGACGCGCGGCCGATCTTGCATGCGCACGCCGCGCCGGGCTCCGTGGAGTTGGCACGCGAACCGCGCCCTGTTTGCGGGTGCGCGCTCAGGTTCTACGCGGCGCGTCCGATGGCACGGGGTTGGGCTCGCGGCGCCTTCGTGCCGCCCGGACTTCACCGCAGAAATCGGTTGCGGCCTGCCCTAAAGTTCTGCAGGCGATCGATCGATAAGCACTCCAACGGGTCGACATTTCGCTCCCGTGGTCCGGTCGGAAGGCCGATGCGGACATGTCTGCCCACAATAGGAGTCCTCAATGTCCCAGTCGATCAATACCAACGTGCAGTCGCTGACTGCCCAACGCAACTTGTCGATGTCGCAGTCTTCGCTGTCGACCTCGATGCAGCGCCTGTCTTCGGGTCTGCGTGTCAACAGCGCGAAGGACGACGCCGCCGGCCTGGCGATCGCCGAGCGCATGAGCTCGCAGGTTCGTGGCATGAACGTGGCCATCCGCAACGCCAACGATTCGATCTCCCTGGCGCAGACGGCTGAAGGCGCGATCGGCAAGGTCAGCGAAATGCTGCAGCGCATGCGTGAACTCGCCGTGCAGTCGTCCAACGCGACGAACAGCGACGACGACCGCGCCAACCTCGACGCCGAATACACGCAGCTCGGCGCCGAAATCGACCGCACGATCACCGCCACCAAGTTCAACGGCCTGGCCATCCTGGCCAGCGACGCCGGCACACTGACCTTCCAGGTCGGCGCCAACACCGACGACACCGTCGACGTGACGACGAACGACCTGTCGGGCGACACCGACATCTCGGGCGCCAGCGGCGGCACGATCGCCAGCGTGACCGATGCAACGGCCGCGATGGACGCCATCGACGCCGCGCTGAAGTCGGTGAACAGCGAGCGTGCCAACTACGGTGCCACGCAGAACCGCTTCGAGGCCATCATCGGCACGCTGCAGGTGTCTGCGGAGAACCAGAGCGCCGCTCGCGGCCGCATCATGGACGCCGACTTCGCTTCGGAAACCGCCAACCTGTCGCGCACGCAGATCCTGCAGCAGGCCGGCACGGCAATGGTCGCGCAGGCCAATGCGCTGCCGCAGGGCGTGCTCGCCCTGCTGCGCTGATCGGGTTTTGCGCAGCCGCCGCGCCGTCCTTGGGCGCTGGCAGGCAACAGGCGGGCCACCTCGGCCCGCCTTTTTCATTGGGAAAGCGAACTGGCGCCGTAACAGGCGCCTTTTTCGTGTTTCATTGCGTTTCGGACTCTCCAGAATCCGGACCGTACAGGCACAACTCCTTCGCGCCTGTGACGCCGGCAGCGCATCTGCCGGTCTGTTTGCAACCGTACGGAGCCCGCCATGACCCAAAGCATCAATACCAACGTCCAGTCGCTGACTGCGCAGCGCAACCTCTCGATGTCGCAGTCGTCGCTGGCGACTTCGATGCAGCGCCTGTCCTCAGGCCTGCGTGTCAACAGCGCCAAGGACGACGCCGCCGGCATGGCCATCGCCGAGCGCATGAGCACCCAGGTGCGCGGCATGAACGTCGCCATCCGCAACGCGAACGACGGCATTTCGCTGGCGCAGGTGGCTGAAGGCGCGATCGGCAAGATCGCCGACATGCTCCAGCGCATGCGCGAACTGGCGGTGCAGTCGGCCAACGCCACGAACGGCGACGACGACCGCGCCAACCTCGACGCCGAGTACACGCAGCTCGGCGCCGAAATCGACCGCACGATCTCGGCCACCAAGTTCAACGGCCTGGCCATCCTCGGCACCGACGCCGGCACGCTGACGTACCAGGTGGGCGCGAATACCGACGACACCGTGGACGTGACGACGAACGACATGACCACCGACACCGACATCGCCGCCGCCAGCGGCGGCACGATCGCCTCGGTGACCGACTCGCAGGGCGCGATGGACGCGATCGACGCGGCGTTGAAGAACATCAACTCCGAGCGCGCGCTGTACGGTGCCACGCAGAACCGCTTCGAGGCCGTGATCGGCACGCTGCAGGTGTCGGCCGAGAACCAGAGCGCCGCACGCGGCCGCATCATGGACGCCGACTTCGCCGCGGAAACCGCCAACCTGTCGCGCACGCAGATCCTGCAGCAGGCCGGCACCGCCATGGTGGCGCAGGCGAATGCCCTGCCGCAGCAGGTGCTGCAGCTGCTCAAGGGCTGATCCCGGCGCGGCGCCAAAAGCGCCCGCTAAAGTTCCGCGCCCGGCGGCCGAAATCCTGGACGAGCACCGAAGGAACCGCCATGGCAACTGGAACCATCTCATCCGCCGGCGTCGGCAGCGGCCTGGACGTCAACAGCATCGTCACCCAGCTGATGGCGCTCGAGCGCAAGCCGATCGACCTGCTGGGCGTCACCAAGACCAAGCTCGACGCGCAGCTGTCGAGCTTCGGCAAGCTGCAGAGCGCCATGAGCGCCGTGGGTGACGCCGCGCGTGCGCTGACGAGTGCGAGCGCGTGGACCCCCACCACCGTGAGCTCGAGCGACGCCGCTGCGGTGAGCGCCATCAGCCAGGGCAGTTCGCCCCCGGGGAACTACAGCGTCGAGGTGAGCAAGCTCGCCGCGGCGCAGTCCGTGACCAGCAAGGTGGTACCCGGCCCGACGAGCGTGCTGGGCACCGGCACGCTGACGATCGAACTCGGCAAATGGTTCACGGACCCGCCGGACTTCACGCCCAACAGCGGCGCCAGTTCGGTGAGCATCACGATCGCACCCGGCGACGATACGCTGGAGAAGATCCGCGACCGCATCAATGCCGCGGGCGCGGGCATTTCCGCATCGATCGTGAACGATTCGAGCGGCGCCCGCCTGGCCATCCGCTCGACGCAGACCGGCGAGACCAACGGGTTCCGCATCCAGGTGGCCGACGACGACGGCAACAACGGCGATGCGAGCGGGCTGTCGATGCTGGCCTTCGACCCCGCGGGCTCGAACCAGATGACGCCGGCGCAGTACGCATCGAACGCGGAACTCACGATCAACAACATCCCGATCAACTCGGCCAGCAACACGCTGACCGACGTGCTCGACGGGCTGACGGTCAACGTGCAGCGGGTGACCACGGGCCCGGTGAACCTGGGCGTTTCGCGCGACACCGCCACGATCAAGAAGACGATCACCGACTTCGCCACCGCCTACAACACGATGGTCAAGCTGGTGCGCGAGCAGACCGCCTACAACGAGGGCTCCAAGACCGGCGGCGCGCTGCAGGGCGACCGCACCGCGGTGGGCCTGCTGAACCAGATGCGCTCGATGATCGGCGGCAGCAGCGGCGCGACGACGGCCTTCACGCGCCTGGCCGATATCGGCCTGGACCCGCAACGCGACGGCACGCTGAAGGTCGTGGACAGCAAGCTCGACGGCGCGCTCGGGCGCATGGACGACCTGAAGGCGTTCTTCTCGCGCAACGAGGTCGGCACCGCGAACGACGGTTTCGCCACGATGCTGCGTGACTTTGCCGACAACAGCCTGAGCACCGACGGGCTGCTGACGACCAAGCAGGCGGGGCTGCAGTCGCGCATCGGCGCCATCGGCAAGCAGAGCGCGGCCCTCGAGGACCGCCTGACCCTGACCGAGGCGCGCCTGCGCGCGCAGTACACCAAGCTCGATACGAACATGGCTGCCCTCAGCGGCCTGCAGGCCTACGTGAGCCAGCAGGTCGCGCAGTGGAACCGCAGCACGGGCTGATCGCCGCGGCGCCGCCGCCGCAGCGGCACGCCGGCGCACGGTCGTTCGCCTGTGGCTGGGGCTGCCGCCGTGTCTGCGGCTGCGACCAAGGCCCGGCGCCGGCAGCGGCGCATCGACCCCTCGGGTGGGCCCGGCGGCGCCGCATCCATCGGGACCCCACTTCGGCGGGTGCTTCGCGCGCGAAATACGGGGCAAGACCCGGCCGATCACGGGCTCAAGCGGCCGGATCCGGCAGCCGATAAGGAGTGCAAGGGGCCTGTCGCCCCTCCTGCAACCCACGGATGCCGAATGGTCATGTTTACCGCGTACCCAGGTTCACGCCCGCAAGCCCAGGCCGCAAGCCATCTCTACCGACAGGTGGCGGTGGAAAGCGAAATCTCCGGCGCCGCCGATTCGCACCGCCTGGTGGCGATGCTCTTTGCCGGTTTCAGCGAATCCGTCGCACAGGCGCGGGGCGCCCTGCGTGAGGGCCGCCTGGCCGACAAGGGCCTGGCCATCGGCCGTGCCGTACGCATCGTCGACGAGGGTCTGCGCGCCAGCCTCGACGTGACGGGCGGCGGCAAGCTCGCGCAGGACCTGCGCGACCTCTATGCCTACATCTGCGCCCGCCTGATGCACGCCAACCTGCGCAACGACGAACGTGCACTCGAAGAGTGTTCCCGGTTGATCCAGCCCCTGGCTTCGGCCTGGGCCGCGATCGACCCCGGCCATTGAGGCAAACGCGATGCCCGAGAACGCCCCCACCTCCACCGACGCCCCCACGGCCGCCGCGATGACGAACGAACTCATGACGTACTACAAGGCCATCGAGCAGGCGAGCGCCGACATGCTGGCGGCGGCACGCGTGGGCGACTGGGACCAGGTCGTCAAGCTCGAAGGAGCCTGCGTCCTGCTCATCAGCCAGCTCAAGAACGCCGCCCGTGCCGCCCAGCTCGACAACGACGTCGCCAAGGCCAAGTCGCGCATCATGCAGCGCATCCTGGTCAACGACGCCGAGATCCGCCATCTCGCCGAGCCCTGGCTGGCCGACATCGACCAGATGATGGCCGGCCGCCCCAAGACCCTGCACTGACCCGGGGGACCCCATGTTCCTGGACACCCAACCCGCAGCCCTGGGCAGCGACGGCGGCACCGACCCCTGGGGCGAGTTCCGCGTGACGAGCCCGTCCGAGCTGGCCAGCCTTCTGCGCCAGCTGCGCGACGGCAGCGTGCCGGTCAACCTGAATGCACCCGGCGGCACGTCGTACACGAGCACGCTGTGGTCGTACGACACCCAGCAAAGGCGCCTGAGCTTCAGCGCCAACGAACAACACACCCAGCTGCCGCAGCTCGTGGATGCGGACGAAGTGGTTGCGGTGGCGTATCTCGACAGCGTCAAGCTGCAGTTCGACGTGCACGACCTCGTGCTCGTGCGCGGCGCGCAGTCGTGTGCGCTGCAAGGCTCGTTTCCGCGCGACATGTACCGCTTTCAGCGGCGCAGCGGCTACCGCGTGCGAACGCTGGAGCGCAATTCGCCGACCGCGCGCCTGCGCCACCCGTCGATCCCCGACATGACGGTGTCGCTGCGGGTGCTGGACGTGAGCATCGGCGGCTGCGCACTGATGCTGCCGGGCGACGTGCCGGCCCTGCAACCGGGGTCGCGCATCCAGGGGGTGCGTGTCGATCTGGACGCGGACACCCGCTTCGAGGCCGGCATCCAGCTGCACCACGTGAGCTCGCTCAACCAGACCGGCGGTGCGCGGCTCGGCTGCGAATGGGTGCAGATCGACGGCAGCGCACAGCGTGCGCTGCAGCGCTACATCGACCAGACCCAGAAGCGCCGGCGCATGCTGTCGCTGTCGTGATGCCCGCGCCATGAACACGCGCCCTGCCCGCACCCAACCGTCCGCACGCCATGTGCGCGGCATCACCCTCGTGGAGATGTCGGTGGCCGCGGCCATCGTCGGTGTGCTGGCGTCGATGGCCCTGCCGTCGTACCAGGCCCAGCTGGCCACGGCGCGCCGCAGCGAAGCCATCCAGGCGTTGACGCAGGTGCAGGCCGCGCAGGAGCAGTTCCGGGCCCAGAACGGAAGTTATGCGTTGAACCTTTCGGGGTTGCCGCGGGCGCCGCTGGCCGGCGAACACTACGCCGTGACCTTCGTGGCCGCGCATGCCAGCGGCTACATCGCCCGCGCCGGCCTGCGCAACGGCGCCACGCGCGACATGGGCTGCGCCGACATCACGCTCACGGTGTCCGACGGCGTGGCGGCGTACGGGCCCTCCGAGCGCTGCTGGAACCGCTGATGCGGCCCGGCCACCACGCCTGGCGCGGTCTGACGCTGCTGGAGCTGATGGTCACGCTGGCGATCGTCGCCGTCATGGCGTCGCTGGCAGTGCCGAGCTTCGGCGCGCAGATCACCCGCGTGCGCCTGAAGTCCGCGGCCGAACAACTCGCCGCCGACCTGGCCGAGGCCCGATTCGAGGCCGTGCGGCGCGGTCAGGCGCTGAGCGTTCACTTCGAGTCCGGCGCCGCCTGGTGTTACACCGTGGCCACCGCGCCGGCCTGCGCCTGCGGCAGCCCGCAACCCTGCCAGGTGCGCAACGTGCAAAGCAGCGCGCACCGCGACGTGGTCCTCGACCAGGCGAGCGACCTGCTGTTCGAACCCACCGCACAAGCGCTCGACGCGCCGGCCAGCGCGCTGCTGCGATCGTCCCGCGGCGAGCGGCTGCGCGTGGAGCTTTCGCGCCTCGGCCACGCCAAGGTGTGCGCGCCGGAGTCGGTGACGCTGGGCTACCCGCGCTGCTGAATCGGTCGTCCGGCGAACGGCGCAGCCCGTCCACGGTGCCGCCGGCCCGGCACGCGGCCGGGCCCGCCGCACTCAGGGGTAGCTCAGCCGGATGATCGTGTCGCGTGTGAGCACGTAGATCTGGCCGTCGACGCCGACGAGCATGTCCACCGGGAAATTCGCGAAATTCGCCAGCAGGAACGGCCTTGACGGATCCGCGGGGTCGAGCACGCCGACCCAACGGCTCACATAGTCGGCGAACAGGTACTTGCCGCGGAATTCGGCCGGGAACGGGCCGCTCGACGGGTAGAACGTACCGCCGACGATGGCCTGCCCGACGAAGAACCCTCCCGGGCCCGAGCCCAGCGGCGACGGCGCCTTGTGCGGATAGGTGAACAACGGCGCCGTCATGCCCGCGGCCAGGCGGTCGGGGCCTTCGGAAATGGGCCACCCGTAGTTGGCACCCGCCGTGCCGACGTTGATCTCTTCCCACGTCGCCTCACCGACATCGTTCATCAGCATCTTGCCGCTGCCCGGCTGGAACGCAAACGTGAACGGATTGCGCAGCCCGTAAGCCCAGACCGCGCACGAGATCTTTCCGGCCGTCGTGCAGAACGGGTTGTCGGAAGGGATCGACCCGTCTTCGTTGAAGCGCAGCATCTTGCCGAACGGCGTATTCAGATCCTGCGCCCGCGTGCCTACGGCGTTGTCGCCGACGGCGACGTAGAGCTTGCCGTCGGGGCCGAAATGCATCGCACCGCCGTTGTGGTTGTAGGCCACGAGATCGGGCAGGTCTGCGAGCACGGTCTCGACGCCCGTGGACACGTCGCCGTTGGCGACGAAGCGGCTGATCCGGTTGTTGCGCGCGCCCCCGTTGATGCGTGTGTAGTAGACGTAGACCCAGCCGTTGCTCGCGAAATTGGGATGCAGGGTCACGCCGATCAGCCCGCGCTCGCCGGTGGCGTCGGTGGGCACGGTGAGGAACGGTGTGGCGAGCTTGGTGCCGTTCTTGACGACCACCAGTTTGCCGCTCTGCACGGCGATGAACATGCGCCCATCCGGCGCCTGCGTGAACGCCGTGCCCGATACGAGCCCGGTGATCCAGTTCTCGTTGCGGGTGTAGCCGACGGGCGCGTTGCGATAGATCGCGCCGTTGACCTGCACGGTGGAGGTGGCCCACGCGGACAGATTGCCGGCGGCGTCGCGCGCGCGCGCCCGCACCACGTGCTGCCCGGTGGCATAGCGCAGCGTATCGACGCTCACGGCGTAGGGCGCCGATGTATCGATCGCGCCGATCTGCGCGCCGTCGAACTGGAATTCGACGCCGGTGACGCCCACGTTGTCGCTGGCCGATGCCGACAACGTGATGGTGCCGTCGAGCCCGCTCGACAGGTTGGCCGGCGAGGTCAGCGCCACCGTGGGCGGCGTGGTGTCACCGCCACCCGACGGGTTGCTCACCACCACCTGGACCGCATTGCTCGAGCCTTCGAGACCGAGGTTGTCGGTGGCCCGTGCGCTCAGCGTGCGGGTGCCCGCCGACGCGGGCGTCCACGCCACGCTGTACGGCGAAGTGGTGTCGGTGCCGATCAAGGCATTGCCGTCGTAGAAGGACACCTTCTGCACGCTGCCGTCGCTGTCCGCCGCGGTGGCGCTCAGCGTCACGGGCAGGCCGACGGTGGCACTCGCCAACGGGCTCATCGTGACCGTCGGCGCGGCGTTGGCCGTGCCGCCGGCCGACAGCAGTTGTTCGACCGGAACCACGTTCCAGTACACCGACGCACCCGGGGTCTTCCAGCGAAGGCGCACCGTGGAATTGCCGGTGCTGTCGAAGTGCTCGATCGTCACCGGGACCACCGCGCCGGCCGTGAAATTGAAGGCGGGCGACGTGTAGTACCTGGTCCCCGAACTGACCCAGTTGTTCGCGATCTGCACGCCGTTGATCCACGCGCGCGCACCGTCGTCGGCCGTCAGCTCGAAGACATAGCTGCCCGCCTCGGGCAGCTTCACCGAGCCGTTCCAGCGCACCGACCAGTGGTCGGCCGGGATGCCGGCGCCGGGGGTGTTGGTGCTCCACGTGAAATCGACGACTTCGGTGCGCGTGATCGCCGGCGTGCCGGACAGCGTCTCGTTGGCGAAATAGCTGGCCTGCAGGCCGCCCGGCGATGACGCTTCGCCGACCGTCACCGACACCACGCTGCTGCGCGTGGATGCGCCGTCGTTGTCGGTGGCGACCGCCGTGATCGAGTGCGTTCCACCCGACGCGGGTGTCCACGTGGCGGTGTAGGGTGCGGAGCTGTCGGTGCCGATCAAGGCATTGCCGTCGTAGAACGCGACGCTGGCGACCGTGCCATCGGTGTCGGACGCGTTGGCGCCGAGCGCCACTGCTGCGCCGACGGTGGCCGTGGAGGGCGCCGACACGACGACGGACGGCGGTGCGTTGGCCGCGGGGGCGGACGACAGCAGCTGCTCTGCCGGGACCACCGCCCAGTACACCGTCGAACCCGGCGTCTTCCAGCGCAGGCGCACCGTGGAGTTGCCCGTGCCGTCGAAGTGTTCGATCGTCACCGGCAGAACCGCGCCGGCGGTGCCCGCGATGACGGGCGAGGTATAGACCTTGTTCGGCGCGCCGACCCAGTTGTTCGCAATCTGGATGCCGTTGATCCAGGCGCGCGCGCCGTCGTCGGCCGTCAGCTCGAAGAGGTAATTGCCGGCTTCGGGCAGCTTCACCGAGCCGTTCCAGCGGGCCGACCAGTGGTCCGTGGGGATGCCGGCGCCGGGCGTGTTGGTGCTCCAGGTGAAATCGACCGCTTCCGCGCGCGTGATCACGGGGGTGCCCGACAGCGTCTCGTTGGCGAAATAGGTGGCCTCCAACCCGCCGCTGCTGGTGGGGGCGCCGGTCACGTTCACCGACGCGGCGCTGCTGCGTGTCGCGGCCCCCGCGTTGTCGGTGGCCAGTGCCGTGATCGTGTGGGTGCCCGCGGCAGCGGGCGTCCACGACACGCTGTAGGGCGCGGTGGTGTCCGTGCCGAGCAGCGTGTTGCCGTCGTAGAAGGCCACGCTGGCGATCGAGCCATCGGCGTCGGCCGCCGTGGCGCTCAGCGGCGTGGGGGCTCCCACCGTGGCCGCGCTGGGCGCATTCACGACCACCGACGGCGGCGCATTGGCGGCCGAGACGAGTTGCGATGCCGGAATCAGCGCCCAGGTGGCCGCCTGCTGCGGCGTGCGCCAGTTCAACTGCACGAAAGTGGCATCGGCAAAGTCGGCGTACTCGATCGTGACCGCAATGCGTTGGCCGGCGACGCCGGCAAAGCCGCTGCTCTCGTAGTAGGCGGTCGGCCCGGCGGTCCACTTGTCGAGCGCCTGCGCGCCGTTGAACGACACCCGCACGCCGTCGTCGGCGATGAGCTGGAAGTCGTAGTTTCCGCTCGTCGGCAGTTGAATCCAGCCGGTCCAGCGCACGCTCCAGCCATCGACCGGAAGGCCCGCCACCGGCGCGCCTGTGGTGACGAGGTCGATCGCCTCCGGTCGCGACACGGCGGGCGCCCCGGACAGCGTGGTGTTGGCGAAGTAGCTGGCCGCCAGACCACCGACGGGCGCACCCGCGATCTCGACCAACACGGGCGCGCTGAGTGCCAGCGCGCCGATGTTGTCGGCAGCGCGTGCACGCAGCGTGTGCGTGCCGGTGCTCGCCGGGCTCCAGGTCACGCTGTAGGGCGCCGTGGTGTCGCTGCCGATGAGCGTGGTGCCATCGAAGAATTCGACCTTGCCGATGCTCCCGTCGGCATCGTTGGCAACGGCCGAGACCGTCACCGCCTGGCCGACCGTCGCAGTGGACGGCGCGGTCAGCGTGGCCGTGGGCAACGCATTGCTGCTCGGCCCGTTGTCGCCGAAGGTGGCCGTGTACGTGGTGTTCGACGACGGCGTGGCGATCGTATTGGCGGCGTCCGCGCTGTGGCCCCAGGAGATGAAGCGCCAGTGCCGGCCGGCCGCATCCTGATCTGGCGCGTCCACGTCGCGCAATTCACCGACGACGCCGGTGATGCTGAGTGGCGTGCCGACCGGTGTGCCGTCCAGCGTGATCCCGAGCCCTGCCGGCTGCGTGGCGAAGGTCATGCTGGCCGTGCGCGGGAAGACATCGCGCGTGGTCTCGGCGGTCGCGCCGGTGCCGTCGGTGGCCCGTGCATGGACACGCAGCCAGACATTGGGGGAGTTCTCGCCGCGTGTCGGTATCTCGACCGACCCGCCCGAGCCGACCGTGGGCAGGACAAACGGGTGCGTGTGCACGTCGTGATGGAAATCCACCCACCACGTGAGGCCACTCGCCGGCAGCGCGGCGCCGTTGGAGCCCGTGCCGGAGATCTGCACGGTCAGCGTATCGCCGTCCTTGTAGGTGGCGCCGGGGGACGGGTCGGCGATGGTGACTGTCACCGCATTGGTGGACGCCTGCACGTTCTCTCTCGGCGCCGCCGTCTCGCCGCCGCCGCAGGCCGCCAGGGCCAACGCCACCAGCGTCATTGCGGCGTGCTGCAGAGCCCGGCGCAGGCTGCGCTGGCGGGGTGATGCTGCTGCGGTCTGGAAGGAGGCGATCGATGTATCGCCTTGGACGTGCGCGGGTCGTGAAAAATTCATCGGGGGCTCGGTATCAGGGGAACAACCGGCCCTTTGGCCGGTGCGCACGGGGCCCGAAGTCGGCCCCACCCTGAAAACTCTAGCCCGGCGCGCGCACCTTGACGACCCTCGGAACGCGGGTTTGCAGGCCCGTTCGAGGCCACAAATCGTTTTATTTTGTTGCCAATGCGAGGAGCGCCGTGATCTGTGTCACGGGTCGGCCGGCGCAGGCCCTGCCTTGGCGGTGCCCGCGGCGCCCGATCGAGCGCCCCAACGGGCCTGGCGTGACGGCGCCTGGGCGGCGCGCGGCGTCACACCTGCATGTTCATGATGTCGGAGTACGCCTGCACGAGGCGGTTGCGCACCTGCAGCGTGGCCTGGAAGCCGAGCTGGGCCTTCTGCATCGCGACCATCGTCTCTTCGAGGCTGACGGTCGGGTTGTCCAATTGCACCTCGCGCTGCAGGCGCGTGGATTCGTTCTGCTGCTGGCTCACGGCCTTGAGCGCCTCGCTCATCGCGGTGCCGAAGCTCGGGCCGCCTTCCACCTTGGCTTGCGGACGAAGCGGCAGGCCATCGGTGCGCAATCCTGCACGCGCGGCGGCCTGGGCGAAATCGAACGGTTTGAGCTTGACGTCCATGGGTGCAATCCGGGCGCGCCCATGAAGGGGCACGCCGTGATCCGCACTGTAGGCGGCGCGCCGTGTCGCGATGGGGCGAACTGACGCCGCTTTGGGGGGTTTCTTGCCCCATGGCGCGGCGTGCCGCTGCCGAACAATGACCGCAGATCACCCGACGACGGCGCGCCCCTGCGCCGAGCGCCCGACCACGAACCCGCGACGCATGGCCAACGCCGTTTCTTCCGCCAACACGATCCCGCTCGTCCCGCAGCCACGCAGCCTGGGCGAGCGCCTGGCCGCGCTGCCGCTGAAGGCCCTGCTCATGCTCGGCATGGGTGCGGCCGCGCTGGCCGCGGTGGCGATCGCGCTGGCGCTCAACGGCAACAAGGCCGACTACAAGGTGCTGTTCGCGGGCCTGTCCGACAAGGACGGCGGCGCCGTGCTCGCGCAGCTCTCGCAGATGAACGTGCCCTACCGGCACAGCGACGGCGGCGGAGCGATCCTCGTGCCCGCGGACAAGGTGCACGACGTGCGCATGAAGCTCGGTCTGCTCGGCCTGCCCAAGGCCTCGGGCGGCGGCTACGAACTGCTCGACACACCGAAGTTCGGGCAGACGCAGGCGGGCGAGAACGTCTCCATCAAACGCGCGATCGAAGGTGAGCTGATGCGCACCATCGGCAGCTTGTCGGCGGTGCAGAGCGCGCGGGTGCTGCTGGCGCTGCCGGCGCAGAACGGCTTCTTCCGCGAACAGCAGAAACCGTCGGCCTCGGTCGCCGTGACGCTCTATCCCGGGCGCACGCTCGACCGCGCGCAGCTCGCCGGCATCGTGCACCTGGTGTCGTCCAGCGTGCCCGAGATGAGCAGCAAGGCCGTGAGCGTGGTCGACGGCGACGGCACGCTGCTGACCGCACAGGAAGGCACCACCGGCCAGGGCCTGGACGCGCAGCAGCTGCAGTACGAGCAGCAGGTCGAATCGGGCCTGCAGCGACGCGTGGTCGAACTGCTGGAGCCGGTGGTCGGGCGCGAGAACCTGCGCGCCACCATCACCGCCGACCTCGACTTCTCCGAGACGCTGCAGGTGAGCGAGGAATACAAGCCCAACCAGGGCACGCCCACGGCGTCCGTCAAGACCCAGCAGACCGTCGAATCCACGCAGCCCGGCGCCAACCCGCCCAGCGGCGTGCCCGGCGCGCAGAGCAACCAGCCGCCAGTGCCGGCCTCGGCGCCGATCAACGGCGCCGCGCAGAAGGTGCAGCCCGCGCAGGGTGGCACCGCGGGCGGCACGTCGCGGCGCGAGGCGACGACGCAGTTCGAGGTCGACAAGACGCAGCGCACCGTGCGCGCGGCCAGCGGCACGATCCGCCGCCTGTCCGCCGCCGTGGTCGTGAACCACACGACGACGACCGACGCCAAGGGCAAGACCAAGACCACGCCGCTGACCACCCCCGAGATCGAGAAGCTCACCGCGCTCGTGCAGCAGGCCATCGGCTACAGCAAGGAGCGCGGCGACACGGTCACCGTGATCAACGCCCCGTTCCGCGTGCCGCCGACGGCCAAGGTCGACGAGCCGCCGGTGTGGCAGCAACCCTGGCTGCAGGACCTGCTGCGTGCGGCCGCCGCGCCCGCCGCCCTCGCCTTCACCGCGTTGCTGATCGTGATGACGCTGATCCGCCCGGCGCTCAAGACGCTGTTCGCTCCGCCGCCGCCGCCCGAGCCGGGCTCGCAAGTCGATG
Organism: Rubrivivax sp.; assembly: GCA_024641945.1. Lineage (GTDB taxonomy): Bacteria > Pseudomonadota > Gammaproteobacteria > Burkholderiales > Burkholderiaceae_C > Rubrivivax. Next base: position 13,781 of record JAHECD010000105.1, read on the forward strand.
CGGTGGTGGACGACGACAACCTGCTGCCCGCACCCGGCGGCACCGCGCTGGCGCTCGAGGCGCCCAAGATCAACGAGAAACTCGAATCCGCGCGCGCGCTGGCCAAGCAGAACCCGGCCGCCGTGGCGGGCATCGTGCGCTCGCTGATCAACCCCGACGAAGCCACCGCCTGAGCCCGCGCGCACCATGGACGACGAAGGACTAGAAGACGCCGCCATCCTGCTGATGTCCCTCGGCGAGGAGGAAGCGGCGGAGGTCTTCAAGCATCTGGCACCGAAGGAGGTGCAGCGGCTGGGCGAGACCATCGCGCGCATGAAGGCCGTGCCGCGCGACCGCTACGAAGCCGTGCTCGACAAGTTCGGCGCCATGGCGGCGGCCGACAGCATGCTCGTGCCCGACACCGACGAATACGTGAAGGCCGTGCTGCGCAAGGCGCTCGGCGACGACAAGGCGAACCTGCTGATCGACCGCATCCTGCAGGGCAGCGACGTATCGGGCATCGAGAGCCTGAAATGGATGGACCCGCAGTCGGTGGCCGAGCTGCTGCGCAACGAGCACCCGCAGATCGTCGCGGCGATCCTCGTGCACCTCGAGTTCGACCAGTCGGCCGATGTGCTCAAGCTTTTCACCGAGCGCCAGCGCAACGAGGTGATGGTGCGCGTGGCCACGCTCGACGGCATCCAGCCGTCGGCGCTGAAGGACCTGAACGACGTGTTGAGCCGGGTCCTCGCCGGCGGCGAGCGCATGCGCAAGGCGTCGCTCGGCGGCGTGAAGGCCGCGGCCGAGATCCTGAACATGCTCGGCAGCTCGATCGAGACCTCGGTGCTCGACTATGTGCGCGAGGCCGACAACGACCTGGCGCAGAAGATCATGGACAGCATGTTCACGTTCGACGACCTGGACAAGCTCGACGACAAGGGTGTGCAGGCGCTGCTGAAGGAAGTGCAGAGCGAATCGCTCGTCATCGCGCTCAAGGGTGCCACGCCGGAGCTGCGCGAGAAGGTCTTCCGGAACATGTCCAGCCGCGCCGCCGAGACGCTGCGCGAAGACCTCGAATCCCGCGGCCCGGTGCGTGTCTCCGAAGTCGAGGCCGAGCAGAAGGAAATGCTCAAGGTCGTGCGCCGGCTGATCGACGAAGGCCAGATCCAGATGGCCACGGGCGGCGATGACCAGTTCGTCTAACCCCAAGCCGTTCCTCAACGTGCCGCCCCCGCCGGGCTCCAAGGCCGGGACGACCTATGCGCGCTTCATCCCGCGCGAGGAACTCGGTGCGTTCGCGGCGTGGAAACCCGGTGCCATCGGCCCGGAAGGCCCGGTCGATCGGCGTGCGCAGCCGCGCCCCGAAAATGCGCCGCTGCCCACGCCCGACGAGTGGCGCGGCAAGATCGCCGAAGCGCGCGGCGCCGGCTACCAGGACGGCTACCGCGACGGACTCGTTGCGCTGGAGAGCTTCAAGCAGAGCCACGTCGCGCAGGCCAGCACGCAGCTCGGCCAGCTGGTCGAGTCGTTCGACGCCCAGTTGCTCGCGCTCGAGCGCCAGATGGCGCAATCGCTCGCGCGCAGCGCCGTGCTGCTGGCCCAGCGGGTCGTGCGCAGCGAGCTCTCTACGCGGCCCGAACACGTGGCCAAGCTCGCCGAGGAGGCGGTCGGCGCGGTGTTGCTGAGCGCGCGCCAGATCCTCGTGCGGGTGCACCCGGAGGATCACGAGTTCGTCGCGCTGGGCGCGCAGGACGTGCTCAAGGCGCGCGGCGCACGCCTCGTCGTCGATCCCTCGATCCAGCGCGGCGGCTGCATCGTCGACTCCGATTCGGGTTCGATCGACGCCGCCATCGCCACCCGGTGGGCGCAGGCCGCGGCAATGCTGGGCGCCGATATCGAATGGCCCGACGACAAAGCCGACGGCGCATCCGACGCCGCACCCGACGCATGAGCGCGCCGGGCCGTTCCAAAGCGCTCATACCGGAGCCCTTCGGGGGCGAAGGTACTCCAGTGCGCGCGCCGGGCCGCTCCAAAGCGCTCATGCCAGCGCGCAACGCGTGCCACACGCGCGGGGCATTCCCGTGAGCGCCCCGACCACCGCCGAAGCGCGCCGCACCCGCTGGGCGCGCTATCTCGGAGAACTGGAGAACTACGCCGCGAGCCCGCTGCCGCTGGACGCGACGGGCAGCCTCGTGCGTGTGACCGGCCTCGTGCTCGAGGCCACCGGCGTGCGTGTGCCGGTGGGATCGGTGTGCGAGGTGCGCAGCCCGGGCCAGCCTTCGGTGAACGCCGAAGTGGTGGGCTTCAACGGTGACCGCGCCTTCCTGATGCCGACCGGGCAACTGCAGGGCCTGTCCAGCGGCGCGATCGTCGTGCCGCGTGCGCTGCCGAAGGCGGCACCGGTGTTCGGCAGCGCCGGCCATCCGTGGCGCCGCAGCGAAGACCGCGGCCTGCACCTGCCGATGGGCGACGGCCTGCTCGGGCGCGTGATCGATCCGCACGGCCACCCGCTCGACCGCGCCGGCGCGCTGCGCGACACGGTCGACGAGCCGATGACCCGCCGTCCGATCAACGCGATGGACCGCGACCCCATCCGCAGCCCGCTCGACACCGGTGTGCGTGCCATCAACGCGCTGCTCACCGTCGGCCGCGGGCAACGCATCGGCCTGTTCGCCGGCACCGGTGTGGGCAAGTCCGTGCTGCTGGGCATGATGGCGCGATATACCGAGGCCGACGTCATCGTCGTCGGGCTGATCGGCGAACGGGGCCGCGAGGTGAAGGAATTCATCGAGGACATCCTCGGCGACGACGGGCGCGCGCGCAGCGTCGTCGTGGCCGCACCGGCCGACGCGCCGCCGCTGATGCGGCTGCAGGGCGCCACCTACGCGACGGCGATCGCCGAGCACTTCCGCGACCGCGGCCAGCACGTGCTGTTGCTGATGGACAGCCTGACGCGCTACGCGATGGCGCAGCGCGAGATCGCACTGGCGATCGGCGAGCCGCCGGCCACCAAGGGCTACCCGCCGAGCTGCTTCGCCAAGCTGCCGCAGCTGGTGGAGCGCTCGGGCAACGGCCTGCGCGGCGTGGGCTCGATCACCGCGTTCTACACGGTGCTGAGCGAAGGCGACGACCAGCAGGATCCGATCGCCGATGCCGCGCGCGGCATCCTCGACGGCCACATCGTGCTCTCGCGCGACCTCGCCGAGGGCGGGCACTTCCCGGCCATCGACGTGGAGAAGAGCATCTCGCGCGTGATGACGGCCGTGGCCTCGCGCGAGCAGGTCGCCGCCGCACGCCGCGTGCGCCAGCTGCTCGCCAAGTACAACAAGGCCCGCGACCTCATCCAGCTCGGTGCGTATGCGCCGGGACACGATGCCGAACTCGACACCGCGGTGCAGAACCACGCACGCATCGTCGCGCTGCTGCAGCAGGACATGCACGACCGTGCCCCGCTCGACCTGTGCCGCCGGCAATTGCTGGCGGTGGCGTCCGTCTGAAGGATCCCCACATGCCCGCCCCCGATACCAGCACCCTGGCCACCGTGCGTGAACGCGAGCAGGAGGCGCGCGACGCCGCCTCGCTGGCGCTGCGCCAGGCCGAGGACCAGTTGCGCCATGCGCGCGCGCAGCACGACTCGCTGGCGCAATACCGCGCCGAATACATCACACGCTGGAGCGACCAGTTCAAGGGCGCGTCCGCCGTGCAGCTGCTGCACTGCTACCAGAGCTTCATGCTGCGGCTCGACGAGGCGCTGGCACAGCAGGCCGGCGCGGTGCGGCGCGCCGAGACGGCTGCGGCCACGCGGCGCGAAGAGCTGGTGGCTGCCGAGACGCGTGTCGCGGCCGTCGGCAAGCTCATCGGCCGGCGTGTCGACGAGCACCGCCAGAAGGTCCAGCGACGCGACCAGCGCAGCACCGACGAGACCGCCCAGCGTGCATCACAGACCCGGCGTGCCGAGCGGTCCGCCGACACCACCTGGTGAGGACACCATGATCAGCCCCTCGATGACGCCGACCCCGTTTCTCACCCCGTCGGCCGCCGGCCCCAACGCCGCGCCGCCGGCCCCCGCGGACGGCGCGCCGGGCGCCTTCGGCCGCGAACTGCAGCGTGCGGCCGATGCCTCCACCGAGGCACGCAACCGCTCGGAAGGGCGGACCGAAGCCGATCACGCGCGCATCGACACCGAACAGGCGCGCAAGACGGCAGAACGCGCGCGCAACGACCGCCTGCGTGCGCAGCGCCATGCCGCGCAGGGCGTGCGTGAACCCGCGGAAGATGCCAAGAAGATCACC
>JAHECD010000192.1 GCA_024641945.1 Rubrivivax sp.
GCGCGGCCGCCGAGCGCAGGGCTCGAGTCAGCATGCAGGGGTCACGGCCGGCCTCGGGGGGCCGGCGGCGATGTCGTCAGGCCAGGGCGGCGCTGCGAACCCACGCGAGGGCAAGGGCAAGATTCTTTTCCATCGCAGCCTCCATCAGTGGGTTGAACGAGGGCGTGAATGTCGCGCGCCGTCGCCTCGGCGTCAACCCCAAGCCGAGTCCGATGTTGCGGGGCGTCGACGTCACTGCGGCGCGCGACCGACAATCGCCTGATGCATCCTGCGCAACCCTTACTTCCACCGATCGCCCTGTCGCGCCGCAACGCGGTGCTGGCCTGCGCGACATGGTTGCTGGCCACGGCGCCATGTGCGCGCGCCGAGACCTTGCCGGACCCGCGCGCCGCACCCGGCGGCGTGGCGCTCGTCGAGTTGGGTCCGGCACCGCTGCGCCCCACGGCCACGCTCGGCGGCACACCGTTGCTCGTGACCGGCGACGCGAGCGGCTGGACCGCCGTCGTCGGCATCGCGCTGTCCACGGCGCCCGGGCGCATCGAGTTGCTCGTGCGACCGGCAGACACCTCGCCGCCACAGCGCAAGGCCATCGACGTGGGCCGCGCCACCTACGCCGTGCAGCGTCTCAAGGTGGCCCCCGGCAAGGTCGACCTGTCGAAGGACGACCAGGCACGGTACGAACGCGAGCGCACCCACCTGGCGGGCGTCATCGCGACCTATAGCGACGAGCCGCCGCCCGATCTTCGGCTGCTGCAGCCGGTGGCGGGGCGCCGGTCGAGTTCGTTCGGGCTGAAGCGCGTCTTCAATGGCCAGGCGCGCAGCCCGCACGGCGGGATGGACATTGCCGCGCCCACGGGCACCCCGGTGTTGGCGTCGGCCGCCGGCCGCGTGATCGACACCGGCGACTATTTTTTCTCCGGCAATACGGTCTGGATCGACCATGGCGCCGGGCTGCTGACGATGTACTGCCACCTGAGCGAGATCACCGCGCGCACGGGCGACATCGTGACGCGCGGCGCGCGCATCGGTGCCGTCGGCGCCACCGGCCGCGTGACCGGCCCGCACCTGCATTGGTCCGTGAGCCTCAACCGGACCTATGTCGATCCGGCCCTGTTCCTCGCGCACTGAACGATTGAACCTCTCCGTCGTCCACGCCGACCCCGCGTGGGTCGTCGTCGACAAGCCGGCCGGGCTGCCGTCGGTCCCCGGGCGCGCACCCGGTCTGCAGGACTGCGCCGCGTCGCGCGCGCAGGCCCTGTACCCGGACGCGCTGGTCGTGCACCGGCTGGACATGGCGACCTCGGGCCTGCTGCTGCTGGCGCGTGGTGTCGATCGGCAACGCCTGCTCAGCCGCGCCTTTGCCGAAAGGCGGGTGCAGAAGTGCTACGAGGCCGTCGTGCACGGCGCCCTGCCGGGCGACAGCGGCCAGATCGATCTGCCACTGGCTGCCGACTGGCCGAACCGGCCCCGCCAGCAGGTCGACCACGTTCGGGGCAAACCGTCGCTCACCCATTGGCGCGTGTTGCTGCGCGCCGAGGGTCGCACCCGCGTCGAGCTCACGCCCGTCACCGGGCGCTCGCATCAGTTGCGTGTGCATCTGGCCGCCATCGGACATCCGATCGTGGGCGACCGCCTGTACGCCGACGACACGCCCCCGGCATCGGAACGGTTGCTCCTGCACGCCACGCGGCTCGCGCTCCACCACCCTGACACGGGCGCGCCGGCGCGCTTCTGCTCGGCGGCCCCGTTCTGACGGCGCCGACGGCTCGCGCTGGGTTCGACCTGGCTCAGGGCGGCGCCGACGACGCGGCCGCGGCCGCGGCCGCAGGCAAGTTTGCGGACGACACCCGGGCTGCGTTCACCAACGGCGCACGCAGCCGGCGGTCGAACTCGGATGGCGCGACGAACTGGAGCAACTCGCGTCCGTTCGTGTCGAGCATGATCGCCAGTCCGCGCTCGGGATACAGCCAGTGCTCGACCGGCTCGCCCGCCTGCAGCACTTCGGCGGGATCGCCGAATCGCTGGCGCAGCGTCTGCGCGTCGAGCTGCGCGGACGGAATGAAGCCGATGCCGACGATCGTGCTGTGCACGGCCTCGGTCCGGTCTTCGGCGCGCAAGATGACCCGTCGTGTGTCGGCACTCACCGGCTGCTCCTTCGCTGCATGCTCGCGCCAGCGCCGCAACGTCTGCGGGGCCACGCCCGCCGTGAACACCAGGCGCCCGCTGACGGGTCCGAGGTAAGCGTTGTCCACCGCGGCCTCGAGCGCGGCCGGTTCACCGCGGGTGGCCATCAGGGCGATCTGCAGACTATCACCCCAGGCGGCCACGGCTTCGGCGAGCGTTGCGCCGGGCAGGCGCAACCCCGCGACACGCACCGCTCCATCCGCGAGCGGATCCAGTTCCCAGGGCGCTCGTGACGCGCCCGCACCGTGACGCAACGGTGCGCCGGGGACTGCCGTCCACGCCGACCACAGGGCCGGCGCAAAAGCCACCAACAGCACCACGAGCCCGGCGCAAAGTGCAAAGACGGAGGGATGGCGCCACCAGGCGCGGCGCGGGTTCGGATTCATCGCCCCGCATCGTATGCTGTACGACCATGAATACCGCACCCTCCTCCGTCAGCATCGTCACCGGCGCCTCGCGCGGCCTGGGTTTCGCCATCGCTCAACAGTTGCTCGCACGCGGCCACCGCGTGCTGACACTTCAGCGCAGCCCGAATCCCGCATTGGCCGACAGCGGCGGTGGCCGGCTCGAACAATGGTCGTGCGACCTCGCCGCGCCTGCCGAACCCGCGCGTGCGCTGCACGACTGGGTGGCCGCTTTGGCAGGCACCGGCGTGGCATCGCTGACGCTGGTGAACAATGCCGCCGGCCTGGCGCGGCTGGCGCCGCTCGGCGAGATCGACGCCGACGACCTGGCGCAGGCGCTGCGCGTCGGGCTCGAAGCGCCGCTGCTGCTGACATCGGCCTTCCTGCGGGCTGGCGCGGCCTTGCAGGTGCCGCGCAAGGTGCTCAACATCTCGTCCGGGCTCGGTCGGCGCGCGATGGCCGGCAGCGCGGTCTATTGCGCCGTCAAGGCCGGGCTCGACCACATGAGCCGTGCCGTGGCGCTGGAAGAAGCCCAGCGGCCGAACGGGGCGCGCATCGTCTCGCTCGCCCCCGGCGTGATCGATACCGACATGCAGGTGCAACTGCGCGACGCCGACCCGGCAGTCTTTGCGGAACAGCGCCTGTTCGCGAGCCTCAAGTCCGAAGGCCGCCTCGACAGTCCGGATGCAGCCGCCGCCAAGGTGCTGGCCTGCCTGGACCGCGCCGACTTCGGCACTGATCCGATCGGCGACGTGCGGACGTGACCGTGCTCCTTGCCGCCCTGCCCGCCGTTGCGCGGCCGTGACTCCGATGGAGAACCCGAGATGAACGATGCAGAGGTGTTGTTGACCGATGTCGACGCCGCCGGCTTCGCGGTCCTCACGCTGAACCGCCCTCAGGCCATGAACGCCCTGTCGCGCGGGCTGATGGCAGCCCTCGCGCACACCGTGGACACCCTTGCCGCCGACCCCTCCGTGCGCGTGCTGATCCTCACCGGCGCCGGCCGCGGTTTCTGCGCCGGGCTCGACCTGAAGGAACTCGGTTCCGGCCAAGGCACGCTCGGCCAGGGCGAAAGCGGCGTGGCCGAAAGCGATCCGGTGGCGGCGCTCGAGCGTTTTGCCGGCCCGGTGATCGGTGCCATCAACGGCCCGGCCGTCACCGGCGGCTTCGAGCTGGCACTCGCCTGCGACGTGTTGCTGGCGAGCCCTGCCGCGCGCTTTGCCGATACCCATGCGCGCATCGGCATCGCGCCGGCCTGGGGGCTGAGCCAGAAGCTGAGCCGCGCCATCGGGCCCTACCGCGCACGCGAGGTGTCGTTCAGCGGCAACTGGGTGAACGCGGAGCAGGCGGCCGCCTGGGGTTTCGTGAACCGAATCGTACCGGCCGAGACGCTGCTGGACGCGGCACGCACACTGGCGCGTGACATGCTCGGTGCGTTGCCTGAAATGCTGGTGCGCTACAAGGCCATCATTCGCGACGGCTACGCACTGCCGCTGGCCGAGGCGCTGGCGCTCGAGAAGCAGCGGGGGCGCGAGTTCAACGCCCGGCTGCAGGCCAACGCGATCGACGCGCGCCGCGAGGGCGTTCGCGAGCGCAACCGCAAGGGGTAGTCAGCGCGGCCCGGCACGTGCCGCGGCCGCCGCGTCTTCCTTGATGTGGCGCGAGATGTAGCGCACGAAGAAGGCCGCCATGCCGAGCATGAAGGCGATCACCGCCGCGCTCATCAGGCCATAGTCGGTGGAAAGGAAATCGCGCAACGCATGCATGGTCCGCCTCGCTCGGATGGGCTTTGGAGTCCCTATCTGACCTCCATACCACCGCGTCGTGCTTGCCTTGCATCATCCGTTGCCGGCCACCCACTTGCCCTGGGTCAATCCGGTCAGGATGCCAGCCAGGTTCCAAGATCGGCCTTCAGCTGCCGCAGATCGGCGCCGCGGGTGTACATCATGTGTCCGGCGTCGTAGTAGCGGTGCGTAATGCGCGCGCGCACGTCGGGCGTCACGTCGAGTTGCGCGAGCGACCAGTCGGTGGCGCTGTACGGCGTGCCCAGGTCGTAGCGGCCGCTTGCCACCAGCACCTTCAGGTGCGGGTTGCGGC
>JAHECD010000106.1 GCA_024641945.1 Rubrivivax sp.
CCGGGGGACATGAGCGCAAGAGAGCGCCCCGGCGCCCTGATCCCGCACAAGGCTTCGAACGCGAATGCCCGCAAAGCGCCGAAAGCCGCCACCTGCTCAGCGCCCAAGGTAAACCTCCACCACCTTCTCGTTGTTCTGCACGTCCGACAGCAGGCCTTCGGCCAGCACGCTGCCTTCGTGCAGCACAGTCACCTTCTTGCGGCCCTGCGTGAGCTGGTCGACGAACTTCATGTCGTGCTCGACCACCACCAGCGAGTGCTGGCCTTCGAGAGACAGAAAGAGCTCCGCCGTGCGCTCGGTCTCCTCGTCAGTCATGCCCGCCACGGGCTCGTCGAGCAACAGCAGCTTGGGGTCCTGCATCAGCAACATGCCGATCTCGAGCCATTGTTTCTGCCCGTGGCTCAGCAGACCCGAGGTGCGCTGCGCCTCGTCCTTCAGATGGATCAGCGTCAGGACCTCGCCGATGCGGTCGAGCTGCAGGCCGGTGAGCCGGTGGAAGAGCGAGGCGCGGACGCGCCGGTCGGCGCTGAGCGCGAGTTCGAGGTTCTCGAAGACGCTGAGCTGCTCGTAGACGGTGGGCTTCTGGAACTTGCGGCCGATGCCCACCTGCGCGATATCGGGCTCGCTCAGCCGCAGCAGGTCGATGGTCGAACCGAAGAAGGCCTTGCCGGCATCCGGCCGCGTCTTGCCGGTGATGCAGTCCATCATCGTCGTCTTGCCTGCGCCGTTGGGGCCGATGATGCAGCGCAGTTCGCCGACGTTGATTTCGAGGCTCAGGTTGTTCAGCGCCTTGAAGCCATCGAAACTCACCGTGATGTCCTCGAGGTACAGCGCCACGCCGTGCGCAAAGTCGGGCTCGCCCAGCTTGACGAGGCGGCCGTAGCCGGCCCGGCGGCCGCCCGACTCGGTCTTGCCCTGCTGCGACGCCAGGCGCTCCTCGTAGGCGGCGCGGGTCTTGGCGCCCGCCTCCATCAGGTCGGGGGTCATGTGCGGTCTGCCTTCCTGCGAAACAAGCCGACGATGCCGTTGGGCAGGAAGAGCGTCACCGCGATGAACAGCGCCCCCAGGAAAAAGAGCCAGAACTCGGGAAACGCGACCGTGAACCAGCTCTTCGCGCCATTGACGAAGAACGCGCCGACGATCGGGCCGACCAGCGTGGCGCGACCACCCACCGCCGCCCAGATCGCGATCTCGATGCTGGCCGCGGGGCTCATCTCGCCCGGGTTGATGATGCCCACCTGCGGCACGTACAGCGCGCCGGCCACTGCGCACATCACGGCCGACAGCGTCCAGATGCTCAGCTTGTAGGCGACCGGGTCGTAGCCGGTGAACATCACGCGGGTCTCGGCATCGCGGATCGCCTGCAGCACGCGCCCGTATTTGCTCTGCACGATGGCACGCGCCATCACGTAGAAGCCGATCAGCACGAGGCCGCTCAGCACACACAGCAGCACGCGCGTGTGCTGCGTGATCGGGATGCCCAGGATGCGCTTGAAGTCCGTGAAACCGTTGTTGCCGCCGAAGCCGGTCTCGTTGCGGAAGAACAGCAGCATCGCAGCGAACGTGAGCGCCTGCGTGATGATCGAGAAGTACACCCCCTTGATGCGCGAGCGGAAGGCAAAGAAGCCGAAGACGAAGGCCAGCAGTCCCGGCACCAGCACGACCAGCAGCATCTGCCCGACGAAGCTGTCGCTCCAGACCCAGTGCCAGGGGAACGTCTTCCAGTTCAGGAACACCATGAAATCCGGCATGTCGGACTTGTACTGCCCGTCGCGCCCGATCTGGCGCATCAGGTACATGCCCATGCCGTAGCCGCCGAGTGCGAAGAACAACCCGTGCCCGAGCGAGAGGATGCCGGTGTAGCCCCAGATCAGGTCCATCGCCAGCGCGCAGATCGCATAACAGAGGATCTTGCCGACCAGGCTGACGTAGAAGTCGGAGAGGTGCAGCGGGCTGCCCTCCGGCACCAGAAGATTCAGCAGCGGGATCAGCACGCCCACGACGATGAGCGCGATCAGCACCGCGCTCCAGCCACGCCATCCAAGCAGCATCCGCGGAGCGGGCTCCGCGAGTCCGCTGGATGCGCCCCCCTGGGGGGGAGCGCCGAAGGCGCTACGGGGGGGGGTCATGCTTCTCGGCCCTTGAGCGCGAAGATGCCCTGCGGACGCTTCTGGATGAAGATGACGATGAAGGCCAGCACCATGATCTTGGCCAGCACCGCACCCTGCCAGCCTTCGAGCAGCTTGTTCAGGATGCCCAGGCCCAGGCCCGCGTACACCGTGCCGGCCAGCTGGCCGACGCCGCCGAGCACGACCACCATGAACGAGTCGACGATGTAGCCCTGGCCGAGGTCGGGGCCGACGTTGCCCACCTGGCTCAGCGCGCAGCCGGCCAGGCCGGCGATGCCGGCGCCGAGCGAAAACGCGTAGGTATCGATGCGCGCCGTGTTGACGCCCATGCAGGCGGCCATGCGCCGGTTCTGCGTGACGCCGCGAACGAACAGCCCCAGCCGCGTCTTGCCGATCAGCAGCGCCACGCCGGCCAGCACGAGCCCGGCGAAGACGAGGATGGCGATGCGGTTGTAAGGCAGCGTGAGGTTGGGCAGCACCTGCACCCCGCCGGACAGCCATGACGGGTTCTCGACCCCCACGTTCTGCGCGCCGAAGATCGAGCGCACGCTCTGCATCAGGATCAGGCTGATGCCCCAGGTGGCCAGCAGCGTCTCGAGCGGGCGGCCGTACAACCAGCGGATCACGCTGCGCTCGAGCACCGCGCCGACCAGCGCCGCGGCCAGGAACGATGCGGGGATCGCGGCCAGGATATAGGCGTCGAAAGCGCCCGGCGCATAGGTCTTGAACAGGTTCTGCACGAGATACGTGGCGTACGCGCCGACCATCATCAGCTCGCCATGCGCCATGTTGATGACCCCCATCAGCCCGTAGGTGATGGCCAGCCCCAGCGCAACGAGCAACAGGATCGAGCCCAGGCTGATGCCGGTGAACAGCACGCCCAGGCGCTCGCCCCAGACGAGGCGCGACTGCACCGTATCGAGCGAGCGTGTGATCGCGGCCTTGACATCGGCATCGGTCTCGGCGTCGCGCTTCTCGATCAGCAGCGAACGCGTGGCCGGGTCCCCGCTGTCCGCCAGCAGCGTGGCCGCGGCGATGCGCTTGGCCTTGTCCGGCGAGCTGATCAGCGCCGCCGCCTTGAGCAGTTCGAGCCGCGCCTTCAGCACCGGGTCGGTCTCGGCCTTGGCGGCTTTCTGCAGCAGTTCCAGCATGCCTTCGTCGGCCGCGTCCTTGAGTTCACCGATCGCCGTCTCGCGCACCGCGCGGTCGGGAGAGAAGAGGCGGAAGCCGGCCAGCGTCGATTCGAGCGCCTGCCGCATCCGGTTGTTGTTGACGACGTCCTCGGCATCGTCGGGCAGCGTCGCCTTGGCGCCGCTGCCGGCTTCGACCACCTGGTCGTCCTTCACGACGTAGGCCTTGCTGCCGGCGAGCTTGACCTCGTCGGCCAGCAGGGCCTCGACGAACGGCACCAGGGCCGCATCGCCCGCGGCCACGGCCTCGTTGAGCGCCGCGATGCGGTCGTCGCTCTCGCCGGAGGCGATGCGCAGCGCCTGGTCCGGCGTGAGCGCATGCGCCCAGCCGGCCAGCGCCAGGAGCAGGCCCCCGAGGAGGCCCTTGAGGAACGTCATCGGGCGGGTTTACTTCTTGGCCGCCATCATCACGGGTTCGTTCTTCTTGCCCTTGTTCTCGGGGATGTAGTCGCTCCACGGGTCGGCCACGACCGGGCCCTTGGTCTTCCACACCACCTTGAACTGGCCGTCGGCTTGCACCTCGCCGATGAAGACACTCTTGTGCAGGTGATGGTTCTTCGGATCCATCGTCGAGGTGATGCCGCTCGGCGCCTTGAAGGTCTGCCCCGCCATCGCGGCGATGACCTTGTCGGTGTCGGTGCTCTTGGCCTTGTTGACGGCCTGCGCCCACATGTGCACGCCGATGTAGGTGGCCTCCATCGGGTCGTTGGTCAGCGGCTTGTCCTTGTGACCCGCGATGCCCTTGGCCTTGGCGTAATCGCTCCACTTCTTGATGAACTCGGTGTTGGTCGGGTTCTTGATCGACTGGAAGTAGTTCCAGGCCGCAAGATGGCCGACCAGCGGCTTGGTGTCCACGCCGCGCAGTTCTTCCTCACCCACCGAGAACGCCACCACCGGCACGTCCTTGGCCTTCAGGCCCTGGTTGCCGAGTTCCTTGTAGAACGGCACGTTCGAGTCGCCGTTGATCGTGGACACCACCGCGGTGCGCTTGCCCTCGGAGGCGAACTTCTTGATCTTGGCGATGATGCTCTGGTAGTCGGCGTGGCCGAACGGGGTGTACTCCTCGATGATGTCGGCATCGGCCACGCCCTTGCTGTGAAGGAACGCGCGCAGGATCTTGTTGGTCGTGCGCGGGTAGACGTAGTCGGTGCCCAGCAGCACCCAGCGCTTGGCCGCGCCGCCATCCTTGCTCATCAGGTACTCGACCGCCGGAATCGCCTGCTGGTTCGGTGCCGCGCCGGTGTAGAAGACGTTCTTGCTCAGTTCCTCGCCCTCGTACTGCACGGGGTAGAAGAGCAGCGCATTGGTCTCCTCGAAGACCGGCAGGACGCTCTTGCGCGACACGCTGGTCCAGCAGCCGAACGTGACCGCCACCTTGTCCTGGGTGATCAGCTGCTTGGCCTTCTCGGCGAACAGCGGCCAGTTCGACGCCGGGTCCACGACCACGGGCTCGAGCTTCTTGCCGAGCACGCCGCCCTTGGCATTGATCTCGTCGATGGCCATCAGCACGGTGTCCTTGAGCACCGTCTCGGAGATCGCCATCGTGCCCGACAGCGAGTGCAGCACGCCCACCTTGATGGTGTCGGCGGCCAGCGCCATCGGCGCGAAGCCGAGCGCGGCCAGGCCGAGCGTGACAGCGGTAAGAGATTGGGCCGCGTGGCGGCGGGTGAACTTGCTCTGCATGCGTGTCGCTCCTGGTTGATTCACAAGACGCTGTGGTTCAGCGATCGGGGGAGCGTAGGCAGCGCGCGGCCCGCGGGGAATACGCCGTCCGGCGTATGGGCACGCAGGGCCTGCACGCGGAGGCGTACCGGCCGCGGGTCCGTACACTCGGCCGACACCACACGCCAGAGTCGCCCGACATGCCCCGTCATCACGCCGAAAGACACCGCACCGACCGCATCGGCTGGCTGCGCGCCGCCGTGCTGGGCGCCAACGACGGCATCGTTTCCACCGCCAGCCTGGTCGTCGGTGTGGCAGCCGCCGGCTCCACACCCAGCGCGACGCTGGTGGCCGGCGTGGCCGGCCTCGTGGCGGGTGCGATGTCGATGGCGGCGGGCGAATATGTCTCGGTGCATTCGCAGGCGGACACGGAAAGCGCCGACCTGGCCCGCGAACGGCTGGAAATCGAGACCGACCCGGCGGCGGAACAGCGCGAGCTGACGGGCATCTATGTGGGGCGCGGCCTCGATCCCGCGCTGGCGCAGCAGGTCGCCGCCCAACTGATGTCGCACGACGCGCTCGGCGCGCACGCACGCGACGAACTCGGCATCTCCGAAACGCTGAGCGCGCGCCCGGTGCAGGCGGCGCTCGCGTCGGCGGCCAGTTTTGCGGTGGGCGCGCTGCTGCCGCTGGCCGTGACGGCGCTCGCCCCGGCCACGGCCATGATCCCGTGGGTCGGCAGCACGTCGCTGGCCTTCCTGGCGCTGCTCGGCGCGATGGCGGCGCGCGCCGGCGGCGCCGGCATCTTCACCGGCGCCTGGCGCGTGACGTTCTGGGGCGCACTGGCGATGGTGATCACCGCGCTCATCGGTCGCCTCTTCGGCACCGTGGCATGACGCGGCGAGGGCCTGTGCGCGAAACCCTGGAGGCGCCAATCCAAGGCCGCCCCGCCGGCGCGGGACAATGCCCCTTGCAATGCACGAAAGCGTGGTGATGGGATGGTCCGCATCGAACTGCTCATCGAGATGAGCTATGAAATCGACCGCTTCGGCGCCGATTTCATCTTCAACGTGCACGCGGCCCACACACGCGACCAGACCGTGCTGGCGGAGCAGCTGACGTTGAGCCAGCCGGTGGTCGCCAAGATCCACACCGAGCAAGCCACCGGAAACCGCTACATGCGGGTGCACGCACAGCCCGGATGGCTGACGATGACCTACGCCACCACGGTCGATCTCGACCACCACCGTGCCGACCCGGCCAGGCTGCGCGAAGTGCCGGTGGGCCGACTGCCGCCGCAGGTGATCGGCTACCTGTATCCGAGCCGCTATTGCCAGTCGGACCGGCTGGCCAAGGTGGCATTCAACGAGTTCGGGCATCTGGCGCAGGGCTACTCGCGGGCGAAGGCCATCTGCGACTGGGTGCAGCAGCACGTGGCCTTCACGTCCAACACGTCCAACTCCACCACGTCGGCCGTCGATACGCTGGTCGAGCGCGTGGGGGTGTGCCGCGACTTTGCGCACCTGATGATCGCGCTGTGCCGTGCGCTGAACATCCCCGCGCGGTTTGCCACCGGCACCGACTATGGCGCGGACCCGGCCCTCGGGCCGCCCGACTTCCACGCCTACGTGGAGGTCTACCTGGGTGACCGCTGGTACATCTTCGACCCGTCGGGCACGGCCATCCCGATGGGCCTGGTGCGCCTGGGCACCGGCCGCGACGCCGCCGACGTGGCCATTGCCACGATCTTCGGCGGCGTCCTGGGGCACGCCCCGCTGATCCGTGCCAATGCCATCGACGATGCGGCACACGGATTCGAAGTGCCGCACCATACGCACAGGGCTTTGTCGACCGCCATGTGGCGCGTGGGCCGCGTCGCTGCGCCGCGCCCGCCCGGCTGAATCGGCGGATTCGCAGTCGGGGCGAGCGGCGATTACGCCGTTTGACGCACGAATCAATTCATTTTGCGGCAGTTAACCGCTACGCCAGCCTTTAATAGAATTCCCTGATGCATTCGCAATCGTCTCCGCGCGCCGTCGTCTTCGACGCCTATGGCACGCTGTTCGACGTCTACAGCGTCGCGCTGCTGGCCGAGCAACTGTTTCCGGGAAATGGCGACCGGCTGAGCGTGCTTTGGCGCGACAAGCAGATCGAGTACACCCGACTCACGTCGATGAGCGGCCAGTACCGGCCGTTCTGGGAGCTGACCCGTGCCGGCCTGCGCTACGCGGCGCTGCGCCTGGGCCTGACACTCGACGCCAGTGCCGAAGACCGGCTGATGAACCAGTACCGGCACCTGAGCAGCTTTCCCGAGAACCGCGAGGTCCTGGCCGAGCTGAAGGCACGCGGCATCCCGGCCGGCATCCTCTCCAACGGCGATCCTGAAATGCTCGGGATCGCCGTCAAGAGCGCAGGCTTCCAGCCCTATCTCGCCCATGTGCTGAGCGTGGACGGTCTGCGCAAATACAAGACCGACCCCGCGACTTATGCGCTCGGCCCGCAGGCCTTCGACCTGCCGGCGCGCCAGATCCTGTTCGTCTCGAGCAACTGCTGGGACGCGATCGGCGCCACGTGGTTCGGCTACACCACGCTGTGGGTGAACCGCGCCGGCCTTCCGCTCGAACAGCTCGACACCCTGCCCACGCGCACCGGCACCAGCCTGCGCGACGTGCTCGATTTTTTCCCCACCTGAACCAGTTCCGCGACCATGACCCCTCGTATCACCGCCCACCGCCTCCGGGTTGCCACCGTCCTGCACCGCTTCATCGAAGAGCAGGTGCTCCCGGGCACCGGCGTCGACAGCGCCACGTTCTGGCAAGGCTTCGACGCGATCGCGCACGACCTCGGCCCGAAGAACGTCGCCCTGCTCAAGGAACGCGACCGCCTGCAACTCGAGCTGGATGCCTGGCACAAGGCCCACCCGGGACCCATCGGCGACATGCCCGCTTACCGCGCATTCCTCAAGCGCATCGGCTACCTGGTCGAACCCACGGGTCCGGTGCAATGCGACACCGCGCAGGTGGACGAGGAACTCGCGTCCCTGGCGGGGCCGCAACTGGTGGTGCCCATCCTCAACGCCCGCTACGCATTGAACGCAGCCAACGCGCGTTGGGGCTCGCTTTACGACGCGCTGTACGGCACCGACGTGATCAGCGAGGCCGGCGGCGCCGAAAAGGGCGCCCGCTACAACCCGGTCCGCGGGGCCAAGGTCATCGAGTACGCCCGCTACGTGCTGGACCGCGTCGCGCCGCTGGCCCGCGGCTCGCACATCGACAGCACGCTCTATTTCGTGCGCAAGGCAAAGCTCTGCGTACGCCTCAAGGACGGTTCGACCACCGAACTGGCCCAGCCCGCAAGGTTCGCGGGTTACCAGGGCGCGGAAGGCGAGCCTTCGTCGATCCTGCTGTGCAACCACGGCATCCACGTCGACATCCAGATCGACCGCAGCACGCGCATCGGCAAGACCGATCCGGCCGGCGTCAGCGACCTGATGGTCGAGTCGGCGCTGACCACGATCCTCGATCTCGAGGATTCGGTGGCCGCCGTGGATGCCGAGGACAAGGTCCTGGGTTACGAGAACTGGCTCGGCATCCTCAAGGGCACGCTGACCGAACAGGTCGACAAGGGGGGCAAGACGTTCACCCGCCGGCTCAACGCCGATCGTGTCTACCAGCGCCCGGGCGGCGGGACACGCACGCTGCCGGGCCGCGCGCTGCTGTTCGTGCGCAACGTGGGCCACCTGATGACCAACCCGGCCATCCTCTATGGCGACGGCAGCGAGATCCACGAAGGCATCATGGACGCCGTCATCACGGTGGCGATTGCGCTGCACGACCTGAAGCCGGCGAAGGGGCAGACGCTGCGCAACTCGCGCAAGGGGTCGATCTATATCGTCAAGCCGAAGATGCACGGGCCGGCCGAGGTGGCTTTCGCGACCGAGCTCTTCGGCCGCGTGGAGACGCTGCTGGGGCTGAAGGAAAACACCGTCAAGCTCGGCATCATGGACGAAGAGCGGCGCACCAGCGTGAACCTGGCGGCCTGCATCGAGGCTGCCAAGGACCGGGTGGCCTTCATCAACACCGGCTTTCTCGACCGCACCGGCGATGAAATCCATACCGCCATGCAAGCCGGGGCGATGGTGCGCAAGCCGCGCATGAAGATGTCCAACTGGCTGCGTGCGTACGAGTTCAACAACGTGCAGATCGGCCTGGCCTGCGGGCTGCGCGGCCGTGCCCAGATCGGCAAAGGCATGTGGGCCATGCCCGACCTGATGGCCGACATGATGAAGGAGAAGATTGCGCATCCACAGGCCGGCGCCAACACGGCGTGGGTGCCGAGCCCGACCGCTGCAACGCTGCACGCGATGCATTACCACCAGGTCGACGTCGCCAAGCTGCAAAAGAGCATGGACGAGTTTGCGCACGGCAGCAAGGCCAAGCTGCTGGAGGAGAAGCTGCTGGACGCGATCCTGCAGGTCCCCGTGGCGCTGGTGCCGTTCTGGACGCCGGCCGAAGTGCAGCAGGAACTGGACAACAACGTGCAAGGCATCCTGGGCTACGTGGTGCGCTGGATCGACCAGGGCGTGGGCTGCTCCAAGGTGCCCGACATCAACTACATCGGCCTGATGGAAGACCGCGCCACGCTGCGGATCAGCAGCCAGCACATCACCAACTGGCTGCTGCACGGCGTGACCACACCGCAACAGGTGAAGGCCACCTTCAAGCGCATGGCCGGCGTCGTGGACCACCAGAACGCGGGCGATCCCGCCTACACGCCGATGGTGGGCAATTTCGGCGGCGCTGCGTACCGTGCATCGTGCGACCTGGTCTTCGAGGGCCTGACCCAGCCGAACGGCTACACCGAGCCGCTGCTCCATGCGTGGCGCGCGAAGGCCAAGGCCCGCAAGGCCAAGGCCCTTCGGTAGCGGCGGGCCGGCGCGGACGTCCGCGCCGCGCTTCGAACGCCATGGTGAAGCGGCCCGCCGATCAGGCCGGTTTCAGCTCACGCACCCGCTGCATCGCGACGGACGCCGCGGCCGTGCGTGTCTCGACACCGAGTTTTTCGTAGACCCGCTCGAGGTGTTTCTTCACCGTGGCTGGGCTGGAGCCGAGGATGTCTCCGATGTCGCGGTTGGTCTTGCCCTTGACCACCCAGTAGAGCACCTCGCTCTCGCGCAGCGTGAGGTGCAGCGCGTTCATCGTGGCTTCCACCGTGGCGGCGTCGCTCACCTCGCGCAGCACGATCAGCCAGTCCTCGTCGACCGTGCGGCCCTGCAGCGTGCAGACGAGCTGGCGCGCCTCGCGTGCCACCGACAGCGGCCGCACGTCGCGCCCCGACGCGGCGGCCTCGAGCCACTCCAGCAATGCCGGCGGCACGACATCGGGCGGGGTGTCGAAGTAGCCCGGCAGCCACTGCCGTGCCAGAGGCGTCTGCCAGGTCAGGCGGGCACGCCCGGGATCGATGCGCACGGCGATCGTCGCGTGGCCGTAGGCGTCGAGCGCGTTGCGCGCCTGGCGTGCCTGGCGCGCGGCCTGCATGTGCGCGGCCATGCGTGCGATCACTTCGGCGGGCCGGATCGGCTTGGTCACGTAGTCCACGCCACCGGCATCGAAAGCGGCGAGCACATGCTCGGTGTCGGTCAGGCCGGTCATGAAGATGATCGGGATGTGCGCCGTCTCGGGCCCGGCCTTGAGGCGGCGCGCGACCTCGAACCCGTCGATGCCGGGCATCACGGCGTCGAGCAGCACGATGTCCGGGTCGGCCTGCGCGGCGCGCTGAAGCGCGCTCGTGCCTTCGGTGGCGACGAGCACGGTATAGCCGGCGTCGTCGAGCGCGTCGTGCAGCAGGGCAAGGTTGTCGGGCACGTCGTCGACGATCAGCACGAGGCCGGCGCGCGAGCGATCGACCGGGTCAGGCAGCGGTGGTTTTGGCGAGGGCATCGTCGATCAGGGGTTGCATGGCATCGAAACGGAAAGACTGCGAAAGCGCGCGCAGCGGGGCGAGCCAGTCGGCACAGTCGGGGCGCTCGGCGGCGATGCGCTCGATCACACGCTGCACGCCGCGCGGGTAGCCCAGCGTGACGACGGCGCGCAGGGCTTCGAGCTGCGCCCGTGAGGGCATGATGACGCCTGCCCCGACCGTGGCCACCGGCACCGCCGGCGGCGGTGTCGCCGCCTGCCAGCGCAGCGCCAGGCGGGCACCGAGCCAGTCGAGCAATTCGTCGAATCGCACCGGCTTGGTGATGAAGTCGGCTGCGCCGACCCCCACATCGTTGTCCTGTCCCTTGTCGAAGGCATTCGCCGACACGATGGCCACGGGTGCGTCGCTCAGGTGTTGCCGTTGCAACGTGCGGATCGTCTCCCAGCCGTCGATGCCGGGCATCGCCAGATCCATCAGGATGGCATCGACCTGCACCTCGTGCAGCAGGCCCAGCGCGGCCTGCCCGGAGCCGGCTTCGACGACCTCGAAGCCCAGGGCGGCCAGCCTGCGCGCGAGCAGCGTGCGGTCGACCTCCTCGTTGTCGACGACGAGGATGCGCCGGCGCTCGCCTTCGTAGCCGCCGCGCGGCGCCTCGGCACGCCGGGCCGGCGCCCCCTGCAGCTCGGGCAGGAACAGGCGGATGCGGAACAGCGTGCCCGTGCCGTGGACCCCGGAGGAGTCGGCGCGGGTGCGCGAGGTGACGGTCATCTCTCCGCCCATCAGGTCGGTCAGCATCTTGGCGATCGTCAGCCCCAGGCCGGTACCTCCCGGCGTGGCGGCGGTGGCATCCGCCGCATGCGCGCCACGCGAAAACGGTTCGAAGATGCGGGACAGGTCCTGCGGCGCGATGCCCGGGCCGGTGTCCTCGATCTCGAACACCGCCATCTCGCGCACATGCGTGGCGCGGAAACTCACGCGCCCGTGCTGCGTGAACTTGACCGCATTGCCGAGCACGTTGATCAGGATCTGCGTCAGGCGGCGCTCGTCGGCGCGCACGAGCGAAGGCGCCGAGTCGATGTCGTGCTCGAAGGTCAGGCCCTTGCTCAGCGCCTGCAGTTCGAACATCTGCACGATCTGGCCCAGCGCCTCGTGCAGGCGCACCGGGCGCGGGTCGAGCGCGAGCTTGCCCCCTTCGATGCGGGCGATGTCGAGCGTGCCCTCGATCAGGCTCAGCAGGTGCTCCCCGCCGCGCCGGATGACGCCCACCGCCTGCTTGCGGTGCAGCGGCATCGACGGGTCCTCGTCGAGCAGTTGCGCATAACCCAGGATGCTGTTCAGCGGCGTGCGCAGCTCGTGGCTGATGGCCGAGACATAACGCGTCTTGGCCTGGTTGGCGGCGTCGGCGGCCCGCTTGGCACGCTGCAACTGCTCGTCGGTGCGGCGGTGCGATTCGATCTCGCGCATCAGCGCCTCGGTCTGGCGGTTCGACTCTTCCTGGGCCACGCGCCGGCTCGTCTGCGTGAGCACGAGCCACCAGCCGATCACGCCGCCGACGAGCAACAGCGCGCAGTACGCCTTGACGAAACCCGCACGCAGGCCCGGCGCAAGCAGGCGCGCGCCGTCGCCGAGCTGGCGCAGTTCCAGGTCGTAGAGCAGATACAGCAGGCCGGCCAGCACCGGGGCCACGGCCGCCATCAGCAACAGGTAGCGGCCCAGTCCGGTTTCGAGCTGGGGCCACCAGGCGCGCGGCGTCAAGCGCCGCAACACGGCCGTGATCTGCGCCAGCGCGCCGGCCGAAGCGGGTTTGCAGAGGTCGTGGCAGCGCGCGTCGAGCGAGCAGCACAGCGAGCAGATCGGCCCGCCGTACGCGGGGCACTGCGCCATGTCGTCGCCTTCGTACGGACGTTCGCAGATCACACACGCACGCAGACCCCTCGCGCCGGCGGCGGCGCCGAGGTAAGCACCGTCGTCCGAGGTGCGCGCCAGGTAGTAGCGGCCCTGGGTCGCCCACGCGATCAGCGGTGCGGCGACGAAGGCCACCGCCATCGCGATCACGGCCGAGAAGGCCTGGGCCATCGGCCCGAAGGCACCAAGGTAAGCGGCCATCGACAGCACCGAGGCCGCGCCCATCGCACCCACGCCGACGGGGTTGATGTCGTGCAGGTGCGCGCGTTTGAACTCGATGCCTTTCGGGCTCAGCCCGAGCGGCTTGTTGACCACGAGGTCGGCCACCACCGCCATGATCCAGCTGATGGCGATGTTGGAATACAGGCCGAGCACGCCGCCGATGGCACGGAAGACCTCGAGCTCCATCAGCATCAGCGCGATCAGCGTGTTGAAGATCACCCACACCACCCGCCCCGGGTGGCTGTGCGTGATGCGCGCGAAGAAATTCGACCACGCGAGCGAGCCTGCGTAGGCATTCGTCACGTTGATCTTGAGCTGCGACACGACAACGAGCAGCGCGGTGGCGGCCACCGCCCAGCCGTAGTTGGCGAACACCAGCTCGTAGGCGGCCAGGTACATCTGGTTCGGGTCGACCGCGCGGTCGGACGGCACCGACAGCGTGATCGCCAGGTAGGCGAGCAGCGCGCCGCCGAGCATCTTGAGCACGCCGGGCACGACCCATCCCGGCCCGCCCACCAGCACACCCATCCACCAGCGCCAGCGGTTCGCGGCGGTCTTCTCGGGCATGAAGCGCAGATAGTCGACCTGCTCGCCCATCTGCGTGATGAGCGCCACGCCCACGGTCAACGCGCCGCCGAAGAGCAGCGCGTTGAACGATCCGCCGCGGCCGTTCTCGCCCGCGTACGACCGCAGGTCCGCGATCAAACCGGGGTGGGCCTGGAACACGTACACATACGGCACGACCAGCAGGGCCAGCCACAGCGGCTGCGTCCACACCTGCAACTGGCTGATCGCGGTGACGCCGTGCGTGACGAGCGGGATCACGAGCAGCGCACAAAGCAGATAGCCCCAGGCCGGCGGGATGTCGAAGGCGAGCTCCAGCGCGTAGGCCATGATGGCCGCCTCGAGCGCGAAGAAGATGAACGTGAAGCTCGCGTAGATGAGCGACGTGATGGTCGAGCCGATGTAGCCGAAGCCCGCGCCGCGTGACAGCAGGTCCATGTCGAGGCCGTGGCGCGCGGCATAGACACTGATCGGCAGCCCGGCGGCAAAGATCACCAGGCCGGTGGCCAGGATGGCCCAGAACGCATTGGCGAATCCGAACTGCACCAGCAGCGTGGCCCCCACCGCCTCGAGCACGAGAAACGACGCGGCGCCGCCGAGCGCCGTGTTCGCCACGCGCCACTCGCTCCACTTGCGGAACGAGCGCGGCGTGAAACGTAGCGCGTAGTCCTCCATCGTTTCGCGCGCGACCCAGGCGTTGTAGTCGCGCCGCACCTTGATCACACGCTGCTGCGGCGGCGAGACGGCGGCGTCGATGGCAGGTGGGTTCAGGGTCGACATGGCAGCAAGCTGCCATGCACGTAACGCGCCAGCCAGTGGCGGCACCAGGGCCGCCGGTCGTGCGGGCGCTCAGTTCCGGCCGGCGCCGATCATCGACAGCAGCCGGTCGGCCCGCTCGTGCAGCGCCGCGCCCTGATGCAGCCCGCGCACCCAGCGCGCGGGGATCGCCGACAGCCCGTCGCGCGCGCCAAGCAGCGCACCGGCCACGGCCGCGTTGGTGTCGGCGTCGCCGCCCTGATGGATCACTTGGCGCAGGCCGGTGCCGACGCTGCGCGCGTGCGCCAGCGCCCAGAAACCGGCACCTGCGGTCTTCAGCGTGAAGCCGATGCTTTGGGGCTCGTCCAGCGCCAGGTCGCCGAGTGTCGACTGCAGCACGCCGTCGAGCCACCGGCCGAAGCCGGGCCAGTCGCTCTCGCCGGCCAGGGCGGCGGCAGCGATGGCGTCTTCGACCGACGCGCCGGCGACGAGCCGCGCGACGGCCAGGCTCACGGCCACGCACGACGCCACGCAGCGCGGGTCGGCATGTGTCAGGCGGCAGACACTGCGTGCGTCGATGCAGACCTGCTGGATCGAGCGCCAGTGCCACACGCCGAGCACCGCCGTGCGCATGACGCCGCCGTTCGGCGCCAGCGTGCCGCGGCTGGCCTGCCAGACCCCGTGTGCCACGTCCTGCGGACGGTCGAGATAGTCGGGGTGGCCCAGAACCGTGGCGGTCGTGTAGCCGATGCCACGCCCATCCTCCGCCGCCCAGCGGTGGATGCGCCGGGCGATGTCGGCCGGCTGCACCCGGCCGTGCTGCAACAGGCTGTCCAGGATGCACAGCATCTGGTCCGTATCGTCGGTCCACTCGCCGGGCAGCCAGACCGAGCGGAAGGCATCGCGCACGATGTCGGCGTAGTCGTTCAGGCCGTCGGGATAGTGGCGCGCGATGTCCTCGCGGCTCATGAACTCCGCGCCGACGCCCAGCGCGTCGCCAATCGCCTGACCGAACAAGGTGCCGCGTGCACGGTCTTGGGCATCGTCATCCATCGTCGGGCTCCTTGCAGCGGCGGCTTCAGGCTGCCGCGGCGGCGCTGGCCGGCACACATTGTGCAAAACTGCCCGCATGGAACTCACCCCCAGAGAGAAGGACAAGCTGCTCATCTTCACCGCCGCCCTGCTGGCCGAGCGCCGGCGGGCACGCGGACTCAAGCTCAACTATCCCGAGGCCGTGGCCCTGCTCAGCGCCGCCATCATGGAGGGCGCACGCGACGGCAAGCCCGTGGCGCAACTGATGAGCGAAGGCAAGACCGTGCTCTCGCGCGACGATGTGATGGACGGCGTGCCGGAGATGCTGCCCGAGATCCAGGTCGAGGCGACGTTCCCCGACGGCACCAAACTGGTGACCGTGCACCAACCCATTGCGTGAGGGACCTCATGAAACCGTTTTTCGCCCTGATCCTGGGAGTGACGACCTCTGCTCTCGCACACGACGGCCACGGCATGCCGGACCCGCACTGGCACGCCACCGACCTGTGGGGCTTTGCGCTGGCGCTCGCCGTGGCCGGGGTCGCGCTGTGGTGGAACGGGAGGCGATGAGCATGGTCCCGGGCGAACTCCTCACCGACGGGCCGGACATCGTGCTCAATGCCGGCCGCCGCACGGCGACGCTGGTGGTGGAAAACACCGGCGACCGGCCGATCCAGGTCGGCTCGCATTACCACTTCGCAGAGACCAACGCGGCACTGCGCTTCGACCGTGCCGCCGCACGCGGCATGCGGCTCGATATCGCCTCAGGCACCGCCGTGCGCTTCGAGCCCGGCCAGCAGCGCACCGTGACGCTGGTGGATTACGCCGGTGCGCGCGAGGTCTGGGGCTTCCGCGGCCTCGTCCAGGGAGCCGCCTGATGGCCCACATCGGACGGCGCGCCTACGCCGAGATGTTCGGCCCGACGACCGGCGACCGCGTGCGCCTGGCCGATACCGAGCTGATCGTCGAGGTCGAGCGCGACCTCACCGTCTACGGCGAGGAGGTCAAGTTCGGCGGCGGCAAGACCATCCGCGACGGCATGGGGCAGAGCCAGCGCATCAACGGGCCGGGCGCCCACGACGCAATGGACTGCGTCATCACGAACGCGCTCATCATCGACCACTGGGGCATCGTCAAAGCCGACATCGGCCTGCGCGGCCCGCGCATCGCGGCCGTCGGCAAGGCCGGCAACCCGGACGTGCAGCCGGGCGTCGACATCGTCATCGGCCCGGGGACCGAGATCATCGCCGGCGAGGGCATGATCGTCACCGCCGGTGGCATCGACAGCCACATCCACTTCATCTGCCCGCAGCAGATCGAGGAAGCGCTGATGAGCGGCGTGACGACGATGCTCGGCGGCGGCACCGGCCCGGCCACCGGCACGTTTGCCACCACCTGCACACCGGGGCCCGAGAACATCCGGCGCATGCTCGAGGCGGCCGACGCCTTCCCGATGAACCTGGGGTTCCTCGGCAAGGGCAATGCGAGCCGGCCCGAAGCGCTGCGCCAGCAGGTCGAGGCGGGCGCCATCGGACTGAAGCTGCACGAGGACTGGGGCACCACGCCGTCGGCGATCGATTGCTGCCTGTCGGTGGCGGAAGAGACCGATACGCAGGTGTCGATCCACAGCGACACGCTGAACGAATCGGGCTTCGTCGAGGACACCATCGCCGCCACCAAGGGCCGCACGCTGTGTGCGTTCCACACCGAAGGCGCGGGCGGCGGGCACGCACCCGACATCCTGCGGGTCGTCGGCGAGCAGAACTTCCTGCCGTCGTCGACGAACCCGACGATGCCGTACACCGCCAACACGGTGGACGAGCACCTCGACATGCTGATGGTGTGCCACCACCTGGACGCATCGATCGCCGAGGACCTGGCGTTTGCCGAGAGCCGCATCCGCCGCGAGACCATCGCGGCCGAGGACGTGCTGCACGACCTGGGCGCGATCAGCATGATGAGCAGCGACAGCCAGGCGATGGGTCGCGTGGGCGAGGTCATCATCCGCACGTGGCAGACGGCGCACAAGATGAAGGTGCAGCGCGGCGCGCTGGATGGCGACAGCGACCGCAACGACAACCACCGCGTCAAGCGCTACGTCGCCAAGTACACGATCAATCCGGCGTTGGCCAACGGCATCGCGCACGAGGTCGGCAGCGTCGAGGTCGGCAAATGGGCCGACCTGGTGCTGTGGAAGCCGGCCTTCTTCGGCGTCAAGCCGAGTCTCATCCTGAAGGGCGGCTTCATCGCCGCGGCCGCGATGGGCGACCCGAATGCCAGCATCCCGACGCCGCAGCCGGTGCACTACCGGCCGATGTTCGGCAGCTTCGGCGGCGCACTCGCGCGCGGGTCGCTCACGTTCGTGAGCCAGGCCGCTCTGGCCAGTGGCGCAGCCGAGAGCTACGCCCTGCACAAGCGGCTGGCCGCGGTGAAGGGCAACCGCAGCGTGAAGAAGGCCGA
>JAHECD010000014.1:0-9864 GCA_024641945.1 Rubrivivax sp.
CCGGAGCAGGTTAGGCGCACGGCAGAGGCCTTGGTCAAAGACGGCCAGATGATCCGATCCAAAGTGTCGCCGCGGCGCGTGCGGTACTTCGCAAATGACCAGCTCGCAAAGGACTACGCGTCGGGACGTCCCGTCGTGGCAGGGCCCATGCTGGCGGGAGGAGCGCGTGCCAAGGCGCGTTGGAGCGCCAGCGAGCCGGGGCTCATCACATCGCGAACCAAGGTCTACGTGGCGCCGCCACTGCCGCGCGACGTTTTCCGCACCAACACCTACGCGCAGTTCTGACTTTGGCGCCCGGCGCGGGCGCGTCACGTCGTCGGGGCGTGTAGAGGCCACACCCTCCGTTTCGGTGGTGCAAAACGCAACGCCTGTAAGGATGGTGTCAGCGGCGAGGCTAATGCTGCGCTGCAACATGAATGCGTCTGCACCGTCCCTGACTCTCGGTCTCGACGACCTCCTCGGCGATCTTCGGCATGCACGCCGGGAAGGGGATCTGGGGCGCCTTGCCCTGTTGGCTTACTGCGAGGTCCGCCGCTGGGCGCGCATGGCGGGCGAAGAGAGTCTTGCGGAGTACTCGACGGATCTGGTCACTCACCTGCCGCATTCGAATCGCGATGCGTTCCTGGTTCAGGTCGACGAATTGATCCTCCAGTTGGAGCGGTTGCGCGGGCATGCGCTGTCCCAGGCGGCACATCGGTCCGCGGCGATGCCCACCGCGCTACGCGCGGGTGATGTCGGGGCCTGATCCAACGGGGTTCGTCCGCAGCGTCCCGGACTGATACCGTCCAAATGGGTGGCGGATGCTTGGGTGGATGATCGCCGCCGTCGACATGGACCACTCCAAGGACTGCACGATGAACTCCACTGAAGTCCAGGCGATCGTCACCATCAGCCTGCTCGCGGCCTTTGCCGACGGCGCAAAGCACGATCGCGAGCGTGACGAGATCCGGCGCATCGCCGAAGGGCTCTGCGGACCCGAGGGCCTGCACCTTCCGACCCTGTATCAGGACGTGCTGCTGAAACGCGCCACGCTGGCGAGCACGCTTCCCGCGCTGGCAAGCCCGGAGTCACGCCAGTTGGCCTATGAGATGGCCGTGTGTGTATGCGATGCCGACGGTGCGCGGTCGCCGGCGGAGGCCTCGTTCCTGCGAGCCCTGCGCACCGGGCTGACACTCGACGAAGCGCCGGCCGATGCCTTTGCCCAGCAAGTCGACGTCCTCACGGCCGCGCCGCTGGCCCATGCCGCGACGCCCGCTGCTGCCGCCGCCGGGGCCCCTGCGACGGGGGTCGACGACAAGGCCCTGGACGCAGACATCCTGAAGGCCGCGATCACCAACGGCGCACTCGAACTCCTGCCCGAGACGCTATCGACCCTGGCGATCATTCCACTGCAGATGAAGCTCGTCTATCGCATTGGCCAGGCTTACGGCTTCCAGCTCGACAGCGGTCATGTGAAGGATTTCATCGCGACGGCGGGTGTGGGCCTCACCTCGCAATACCTCGAGCAGGCCGGCCGCAAGCTGCTCGGGGGATTGCTCGGTCGCCTGGGCGGCGCGCTGGCAGGCGGTCTCGGGCGGCAGGCCGTGAGTTCGGGCATGAGCTTCGCATCGACCTATGCACTGGGCCAGGTGGCGCGGCGCTACTACGCCGGCGGCCGGGTGCTGACCACGCAGATGCTGAAAGACACCTATTCGAGTGTGCTGCAGGATGCGCAGTCGATGTACGCGCAGTACCTGCCCGAGATGCGCCGGCAGGCGGGGACGCTGGATGCGTCCCGGGTCGTCAATTTGGTGCGTGGCGGCTGAAAGCCGTATGCCGTCTTCGCACGGCCATTGTTTGGCGCCCGCGCTCAACCGCCGCCGCATGGCGTCCAATAGCGTGATGGACGAGCACCAAGCGACCGAGCAGCGCCTCACGGAACTGGAAATCAAGGCCAGCTTCATGGAAGACCTGGTCGACCGGCTCAACGAAGTAGTTGTGCGCCAGCAGCAGCAGATCGACCTGTTGATCCGCCAGGTGTCCGCGTGGCGCCAGCAGACGCCCGAAGAGCCTCCAGCGACCTTGCGCAGCCTGCGCGACGAGTTGCCGCCGCACTATTGATGCACCTCGCGAGCGCGTGATCGTGCAGCCTGTGCCGCCGCCGAATCAAGATCTGCCGTTTCTTGCCGGCTATGCCGAGCCGCTGCGAGACAGTGTGCGCAAGGCGCTGTCCGAAGGCCGCCTTGCCGACCACCTTGCGCGGCGATACCCACAGACCCACACGGTGCGCAATGACGCGGCGCTGTACGACTTTGCGGTGGCGCTCAAGCAGCGCCACTTGCGCAACGCGCCGCCGCTGGCCAAGGTGGTCTACGATGGACGCCTGCAGATCGACCAGCGTGCGCTCGGCACGCTTACTTCCTTATCGCGTGTGCAGGGAGGGCAGCTCAAGGCCAAGCGCGAGATTCGTGTCGCGGCGCTGTTCAAGGACGCCCCGGAGACGATGCTGCGCATGATCGTCGTGCACGAACTGGCGCACCTGAAGGAGCGCACACACGACAAGGCGTTCTATGCCTTGTGCGAGCACATGCTGCCGGGGTATCACCAGGTGGAGTTCGACACCCGGGCCTACCTGACGCTGCGTGCCGCGCAGGCCCGTGTGACGCCACGCGCTGATTGAGCCCGATGCGCTAACGCAGCGCGCGCGCCCGTGCCGTCAACGTCGCACGCTCGCGCTCGTTGTGTGTCATGCCCGCCGCGTGCTCGAACTCCCGCGCCGCATCTTCGTTGCGGCCCAGGCGCGCCAACAGGTCGCCACGTGTCGCCGCCAACCAGGGGTACTGCGCGAGCGTCGGGTCGTTGGCAAGTGCTTCGACCAGTTCGAGGCCCGCCTGCGGCCCGAAGGCCTGCCCCACCGCAACCGCGCGGTTGAGTTCCACCACCGGCGACGGTGCCACCTGCGCAAGTGCGTCGTAGAGCGCGACGATCTGTGGCCAATCGGTCTGCTCGGCGCGTGCCGCACGCGCATGGCAGGCAGCAATGGCGGCCTGAAGGACGTACGGCCCGAGCATGCGGTCACCGCCGCACAGGGTCTCGGCGTGTTGCAGCGCGTGCAATCCGCGTTCGATGCGGTCGCCGTCCCAGCGGCTGCGGTCCTGCTCGGGCAGCATCACCGGGCGACCCTGCGCATCCACGCGAGCAGCGGCGCGCGAGGCCTGGATCTCCATGAGTGCGAGCAAGCCCCATGCCTCGCTTTCGTGTGGCACCAGCGCCGCCAGCGTGCGACCCACGCGCAACGCCTCGTCGCACAACGCCGGACGCATTGCATCGTCGCCGGCACTCGCGGAATAGCCCTCGTTGAAGATGAGGTAGATGACCTCCAGCACCGAGGCCAGGCGTGGTGCGCGCTCGTCGGCACGCGGCACTTCGAACGGCACCTTGGTCGCTGCCAGCGTGCGCTTGGCACGCACGATGCGCTGCGCGATCGTCGGCTCGGGCGCCAGATACGCGCGCGCGATCTCGGCGGTACTCAGGCCGCCCAGCACACGCAGCGCAAGTGCCACGCGCGCATCGCGCGGCAGCACCGGATGGCAGGCGGTGAAGATCAGGCGCAGCAGGTCGTCGCCGATATCGTCGGCGCGCGCATCGTCGATGGCATCGGCGATGTCGGGTACGACGTGGGCCTGCAGGGCGTCCAGTTCGGCGCCCAGCTGCTCCTGTTTGCGGGCGTGCAGGGCTGCCTGGCGCAAGCGGTCCAGCGCGCGGTTCTTGGCCGTCGTCATGAGCCAGGCACCGGGGTTGTCGGGTGTGCCGGCGCGCGGCCAATGCTCCAGCGCAGCGACGAGCGCGTCCTGCGCCAGCTCTTCGGCCAGGCCGACATCGCGCACGATGCGCGCCACGGCGGCGATGATGGTCCGGGCTTCGGCACGCCAAACCGCCTCGATCGCCGGGAGGGTCTCGCGGCTCACGCGGCTGCCGTCACGCCGCGGCCGCGGCTCACCGGTGACGCGGGGCCGCGGGCCGGCTGCTGCAGGTCGAGGGCCTTCATGTCCTGCGCGCCGTGCCCTGTCACAGCGTGGCGACAAGGTCGACGAGCTGCTGCGTGGCGGCCGACCAGCCGTCGCGGAAGCCCATCTTCTGGTGCGTCTCGCGGTCGGCCTCGGTCCAGTGGTGCACACGTGCGGTGTAGCGCGTGTGACCGGTACCCAGGTTCTCGAACGTGAGCACGCCGGTCATGAACGGCTTGTCGGACGGTACCCAGGCCGACGTGTACGCGTCAGTGAAGACGAGCCGCTCGTTCGGCACCACCTCCAGATAGACGCCCCGACTGGGGAATTCCTGGCCCTCGGGGTTGCGCATCACGACGACGCTGGCGCCGCCGGGGCGCACGTCGACCTGCACGCTGGCCTCGCTCCAGGGGCGTGGCACGAACCACTGCGCGAGCAATGCGGGCTCGGTCCAGGCGCGGAAGAGCTTTTCGCGCGGCGCGTCGATGTCGCGCGTGAGCACGAAGTCGCGCCCTTCCACGATCACGCGGGTCGATGAGGTGTCGTCCATCGCATCACTTCCCTTCGGCCAGGCGCTTGAGGCTTGCGAGGCCGGCCTCGAAATCGTTGCCGATCATGCGGTCCACGTTGATGAAAACGCCCACCAGCTTGCTCACGAAACTGGCCGGCCCGTGCATCGACCAGGTCACGCGCGTGGCGTTGCCGTCCCGTTGCAGCGTGTATTCGACGGTGTTGTGCACGGTCATCGGCGCGGACATGTCCAGTTGCACCGTCACCCGCTCGGGCGGCTGCGTGGAGAGGACCGTGACCCTCCCCTTGCCGACGTCCTTGTTGCCATCGAACTCGAAAGTCGCGCCAGGCCCGCTGGCGGGGCCGCTGTAGGTGCCTTTCAGGCCGGGATCGCGCCGGATGAACGGGTTCCAGCGGTTGGCCTCGCGCGGGTTGTCGAGAAACGGAAAGATCTTTCCGACCGGCGCCTGGATCAGTGTGCTGCGCTCGATACGGAACGTGTCGGGCCGTGTCGCCGCATAGACCAGCAGCGCCGCGAGGGCCGCGGCCAGGACGAGCAAGAGTTTCATCAGCATGTCGGGTTTCGCTCCTCGCCCACGACGATCGGACGTGCAGCGAATCGACAGGCCGGTGTCGCCGATCTGCCAGTGCCCGCGATCAGGCCGCGCGCGGCGCCACCGACGTCAGTTGTAACAAGGGCCCACGCGCCGCACCTCGATGCTGGCCCACTGCGCGGCCGGGCACTCGGCCGCGATGGCCAGCGCCTCCTCGCGGGTGGCCACGTCGAGCAGGAAGAAGCCGCCGACCATCTCCTTGGTCTCGGCGAAGGGGCCGTCGATCACATTGCGCTTGCCGCCCCGCACCTGCAGGCGCACGCTTCGATCGGTGGACTCGAGCGAATTGCTGGCCTGCAGGATGCCGCGATCCTGCAGCCGCTGCGTGAACTCGAGCATCGACGCGTACGCGGCCTGCCCGCCTTCCAGGCCGCGCTCGTGGCGCTGGCCCAGGGGTTCGACGATCAGCAGCATGTAGGACATGGGGGCTCCGGCGGGTTGGACGGGGGTATTCTGGCGGGACCCGTCCAAGGTTGTCGATTAAGGCCGGTCTAAGTCGGTCGCCGCAGAGTCGGCAAGCATTGGAGCGATGGCGACGGAACCGGCGGGCTTGCATCGGTTCCAACGGCGCAAGGAGTGACCGCATGAGATATCGAGAACGTGTCTTCATACACCTGCACGCGGGCCCGGGTTCGCGCCCGGGGTTCGGCGGTGCCGGGCCTGACATGCGAATCGAAAACCGCACGATCGACGTCACGCCGGGTGCGGGCTGGCGGCGCATTGCCCGGTCGGTGCTCGCAGGGGCGCTGCTGATCGTGGGGCTGCCGCTTCTTTGGCTGGTCGGAGGGTTGGTGATGTTGGCCCTCGTCGGTGCCGTGGCGCTGCTGGTGCTGGCCGCGACGCTGAGGCCCTGGTGGGCCCGTCGCGCGGCCCGGCGGCAGGGTGTCGTCGACAGCGCACCCTGAGCGTTCGCCGACCCGTTCTTCGGATTACGCGCCGCGCCCCTTGCCGCCTGCCCGATGCGCCTGCTGCTCGTCGAAGACGACACGATGATCGGTGAGTCGGTGCTCGACCTGCTGCGGGCCGAACACTATGCCGTCGACTGGGTGAAGGATGGCGAGCTGGCAGAGACGGCGCTGCGCGCGCAGGACTACGACCTCGTGGTGCTCGATCTCGGCCTGCCGCGGCGCGACGGGCTCGACGTGCTGCGCGCGCTGCGCGCGCGCAAGCAGCGCATGCCCGTGATCGTGGCCACGGCGCGTGATGCCGTGGCGCAGCGTATCGAAGGCCTGGATGCCGGCGCTGACGACTATGTGCTCAAGCCCTATGACGGCGACGAGCTGCTGGCGCGCATCCGCGCCTTGCTGCGGCGTGCCGCCGGCCGCGCCGAGCCGGTGTACGAGCACCAGGGCGTGAGCATCAATCCGGCCACGCGCGAGGCGGCCGTCGACGGCCGCCCGGTCGTGCTGTCGGCGCGCGAATGGGCCGTGCTCGAGCCGCTGATCGCGCGCCCCGGACTCGTGCTGTCGCGCCCGCAGCTCGAGGAGAAGCTCTACGGCTGGAAGGATGAGATCAGCAGCAATGCGGTTGAGGTCTACATCCACGGGTTGCGGCGCAAGCTCGGTTCCGACCTGATACGCAACGTGCGTGGGGTGGGCTACTGCGTGCCGCGGGAATAGATGAGCCCCGCCCGACACGCACTGCGAGCCCCGTTCAGCGGGGTGCGTCCGGGGATCGCGGCGGCCGGGGCCACGGCTTGCGCCCGGTGATCCCGATGCGGCTGGGTCCGCCACATTCGTTGCGCGCGCGCCTGCTCTGGTTCCTGCTCGCCGCGATCGTGCTGACGGCGCTCGTGCAGGCGGGCATCGCCTACCGCGCGGCGCGTGCCGAGGCGGACGAGATCTTCGACTATCACATGCAGCAGATGGCGATGTCGTTGCGTGCCGGGCTGCCGGTCAGCCGCGACGGCGGAGGTGCCGTCGACCCGTTCGATGACGAGAACTTCGACTTCGTCGTGCAGGTGTGGACGTCCGACGGGCTGCGCATCTTCGAGTCCGCGGCGCGTGCCGCACTGCCGCAGCGGGCGGTGCTCGGCTTCTCCAACGTCAAGGCGCGCGGTACCACGTACCGCGTGTTTTCGATGCAGACGCGCTCGCAGGTGATCCAGGTGGCGCAGGACATGGCCGCGCGGCGCCAGATGGCCGGCGGGCTGGCGCTGCGCACGGTGCTGCCCATCGCGTTGATGGCGCCGCTGCTGATGTTGCTGGCGTGGTGGGTCGTCAGCACGTCGCTCGCGCCGGTGGAGCGCGTGCGGCGCCAGGTGGCCGAACGCCAGGCCGACGAGCTGGCGGCCGTGCGCGAGGCCGGGCTGCCGGACGAGATCCGCCCGCTCGTGCATGAATTGAACCTGCTCTTCGAGCGTGTGCGGCGCGCTTTCGACGCACAGAAGCATTTCGTCGCCGATGCCGCACACGAGCTGCGCTCGCCCTTGGCCGCGCTCAAGCTGCAGGTGCAGGGGCTCAAGCGCGCGCCGGACGATGCCGCACGCGAGCTGGCGGTCGGGCGCCTCGTGGCCGGTATCGACCGTGCGACCCGGCTCGTGGAGCAACTGCTCGTGCTGGCGCGATCACAGGCGGGGACGGGCGCGCAAGGCGTGGCACAACCGGTCGACCTGGCCGACGTCGCGCGGCAGGTGCTGGCGGAGGCGGCGGCACCGGCGCACGAGCGCCGCATCGAGCTGTCGCTCGACGTGCTCGGCCAGCCGATCGTCACCGGCCAGGCGCCGGCCTTGCAGGCGCTGCTGCGCAACCTCGTCGACAACGCGGTGAAGTACACGCCGCCGGGTGGCAGCGTGGCGGTGGGCGTCGAGGGCAGCGAGGAGGCCGTCGTCCTGCGTGTGCGCGACAGCGGCGCGGGTATCCCCGAAGCCGACCGCGAGCGCGTGCTGGACCGCTTCTACCGCGTGCCCGGCACGGACACCACCGGCAGCGGACTCGGGCTGGCCATCGTCAAGGCCGTGGCCGACCTGCACGGCGCCACGCTGTCGCTCGGCGCCGCCCCCGCGCTGGCGGGCCTGCAGGTCGAGGTGCGCTTTCCAGCCGGCGGCGGCAAGGACTTAAGCGCCGTCTAAGTGTCGGCCCCGACATTGGGTCCATGTTCCAACATGAACCTCCCGAAGGAGCCGCCATGAATACACGTTCGATCTCGCCCACCAAGATGGTCGCCTCGTTGCTGGCCGCCGGTCTGCTCGGCGGTGCCGGGGCCACCTACGTGCTCGGGTCGCATGCCCACGCCACGGCCACGCCGCTGGCGTCTGCGGTGACGCAAACCGCGCAGTCGCTGGTCACCGGCGCGCCCGACTTCTCGCAGATCGCGGAGCGCTATGGCGCCGCGGTCGTCAACATCAGCGTGAGCGGGATGCGCCAGGTCGGCAACGACGAAGGCGACGGTGCCGCCGCGCAGCAGCGCGGCCTTCCCGGGCTGGACCCGAACGACCCGTTCTTCGAATTCTTCCGCCGCTTCCAGGGGCCGAACGGCGGCTTCCAGGGCCCGCGCGAGGTGCCGATGCGCGGCCAGGGCTCGGGTTTCATCGTCGGTGCCGACGGCACGATCCTGACCAACGCCCACGTCGTGCGCGACGCGAAGAACGTGACCGTCAAACTCACCGACCGGCGCGAGTTCACCGCCAAGGTGCTGGGCTACGACGTCAAGACCGATATCGCGGTGCTGAAGATCGACGCGAAGAACCTGCCCGTGGTGCCGCTCGGCAGCGCCACCGGGCTCAAGGTGGGCGAGTGGGTGCTGGCAATCGGCTCGCCGTTCGGCTTCGAGAACAGCGTGACGGCGGGTGTCGTCAGCGCCAAGGGCCGCTCATTGCCGGACGACGGCATGGTGCCCTTCATCCAGACCGACGTGGCGGTGAACCCGGGCAATTCGGGCGGGCCGCTGTTCAATACCCGCGGCGAGGTCGTCGGCATCAACTCGCAGATCTTCAGCCGCAGCGGCGGCTACCAGGGCCTGAGTTTCTCGATCCCGATCGACGTGGCGGTGAAGGTCAAGGACCAGATCGTCGCGACGGGCCATGCCACGCATGCTCGGCTGGGCGTGACGATCCAGGAAGTCAACCAGGCGTTCGCCGATTCCTTCCAGCTCGACAAGCCGGAAGGCGCGCTGGTCTCGCGGGTCGACAAGGGCGGCCCGGCCGACAAGGCGGGGCTCGAGCCGGGCGACGTGATCCGCAAGGTCGACGGCCAGGCGATCGTGTCGTCGGGCGACCTGCCGGCGTTGATTGGCTTGTCCACGCCGGGCCAGAAGGTGCAGCTCGAGGTCTGGCGCAAGGGCCAGCGCAAGGACATCGCAGCGCAGCTGGGCAATGACGGCGACAAGGCCACGGCCACGGCACGTGCGGACACGTCTGCGGTCGGCAAGGGCAAGCTGGGCCTGGCGCTGCGGCCGCTGCAGCCCGACGAGCGCCGCGGTGCCGACGTGGCGTCCGGGCTGCTGGTCGAAGCCGCGGGCGGCCCGGCCGCGATGGCCGGCGTGCAGCCGGGAGACGTGCTGGTGGCCGTGAACGGCACGCCCGTGGACAGCGTGGAGCAGGTCCGCGCTGTCGTCGCCAAGGCCGGCAAGTCGGTGGCGCTGCTGATCCAGCGCGACGGCGACCGGATCTTCGTGCCGGTGCCGATCGGCTGATCGCACGAAGTCCTTCGATCGACCGATGTCGCGAGCCGGCGCCTGTTCAGGCGCCGGTTTCCGTTGCGATGCCGTGGTGTACCGCGCAGGCTTCCGGATAGTCGACGACGCTCAGGCGCGGG
>JAHECD010000014.1:9964-65139 GCA_024641945.1 Rubrivivax sp.
GCCTATGAAGAAGAGCGTCAGATGCAACCGGGCTGCATTGACGGGCCGCACGTCGGGCGGCAGTTTCCAGCGGCGTCGCTCGGCGACAAGGGCGCGGCGCGTGGCTGCATCCGGCCAGAGGGCCAGGAAAAGCCGTACCGCGCCAGAACTCACCGCGGTGCCGGCCGCGGGCCCCGGTGCGGGCGCTTGGGGGGGCCGTTCGGCTTGCCGCTGTGGCTGCTGCCGGGCATGCCGCCCGTGTCGCGGCGCTCGGGCCGCGCGTGAGGTTGCTGCGGTGGCTGCGCCGGCCGTTCGGCGCGCTCTTTGCGCGCGAGCTCGAGTTGTGCGTCGAGCTCGGCTTCGGTCACGCCCTTGAGGGCGCAGAAGTTGGCTTTTGTCAGCGAGCTGGTTTCGAAGGCGCGCAATGCGAATGCCCGGTCGCGCTGGGCCTGGTGATCGGCCTGTGCCGCCTGGTGTTGTTGCCGCGCAGCCTTCTCGGCCTCGCGCTGAGCCTCCCGTTGCGCGGCCCGCTCGGCCGCTCGACGCTCTTCATGCAGGGCGCGCCGGCGCGCCAGCTCGTCGGTCGCGGCCTGACGGTGCTCGTCGCTGATCTCGCCCGCCGGCTGTCCATCGAGGTCGAAGCGCGTCGTTGATTGCAGCAACGAGCGGATATAGGCATTGCCCGTCGTGTAGCGGCTCAGAAAGAGCGATAACGTTCGTCGGGTGAACAGGCCTGGCGCGCGCTGCTGGATATCGGCCTGGATGCGCAACTTGAGCGGCTTGGGCGGACCCTCGGGCCCGAACAGGGCTGGGAAAAGCTCGGCAAGCTTGGCGGCACACGCAGCGGGTGACATCTCCGGAATCTTGGCGGCTGCGGGCTCGGCGGGGGCCGCCATATCCTGGGGCACCGCGTCTGGCGGGATGTCGGCCGATGCGGTCTCCTCGGCCGCCTCCGGCTGCGCTGTTGCGGCCGACGCCATCGGGACCTGGGCTTCAACGGGCGACGGATCGGCGGCGGACGCGGCGGGCGGCTCCATGTCGACAGGCAAGTGGGCGTCGGACGGGATATCGGGCATGGTCGGGGCGGGCCAGGAGGACAGAGCGCGATTGTCGCCGCTGCGGTGTCGTTGGGTGGCGCGGCGAGCGAGGCGCGGTACCCTTGGACTCGAACCACCGTCCAAGCTGGGAGCCAAAGGATGCAGATGCGATTGATGTCCCGTTCGTGCGCCGCGCTGCTCGTTGCCGCGTGGTTGATGGCCGGCTGCGGCACCACGGTCGTGAATCCCGTGACCGGCCGCGCCGAGCGCACGGTGATGGACGAGCAGGCGGAGGTGGCCGAAGGCCGCAAGGCGCACCAGGAAGTGCTGGCCGAATACGGCGCGGTCGACGACCCGCGGCTCCAGGCCTATGTCAACGACATCGGCCAGAAGCTCGCGCGGCAGTCGCATCGGGCCAACCTGCAATGGACCTTCACGGTGCTTGACAGCCCCGAGGTGAATGCGTTTGCGTTGCCGGGCGGCTATGTCTACGTGACCCGCGGCATCATGGCCTATCTGGACAGCGAGGCCGAACTGGCGGGCGTGATCGGCCACGAGATCGGCCATGTCACGGCGCGCCACGGCGCGCAGCGTGCGACGCGGCAGCAGAACGCGGGGCTGGGCGTGATGGCCGCCACGGTGCTCGGGGCCGTGCTCGAGACCGCAGGCGTGAGCGGCGCCACCGGCATGGCCAACCAGGTCTCTCAAGGGGTGGCCGCGGGCTACGTGGCCAAGTACAGCCGCGAGCAGGAGTCGCAGGCCGATACCCTGGGCGCCGAGTACCTCTCGCGCAACCGGTACAACCCGCAGAACATGGTGGACGTGATCGCGGTGCTCAAGAACCAGGAGCGGTTTGCCGCCGACGTGGCCAAGGCCGAAGGCCGGGCGGCCCCCTCGGGCGCCAACTGGCTGGCCTCGCACCCGAGCAACGACAAGCGGCTGGCCGATATCCGGCAGGTGGCGGCGCAGTACGCAGGCAACTACGCCGACGATGGCCGGGCGCGTTACCTGCAGGCGATCGATGGCGTGACGTTCGGCGACGGGCGCGAACAGGGCGTGGTCCGTGGCCGCAACTTCTTCCACGAGACGCTGGGCATCGCGCTCACCGCGCCGCCGGGCTGGGAGGTGCAGAACTCGCAGGAAGCAATCGCACTCGTCAACGCCGCGGGTGATGCCGGGCTGGTCGTTCGGCTGGTGCCGCCCAAGGCAGGTACGACGCACGACGAGATCATCCGCAACGTGATCAAGCCGGCAGACGGCCGGGTCGAGCGCCGGACCTTCAACGGCCTGGCGGCGACGCACTTCACCGGCACGCGCCGCAACGAGCAGGGGCAGTCGCAGGCCGTGGACGTGACGCTGGTCACCGGCCCGGCGAACCGCAACTACCTGCTTCAGAACGCGGCAAAGGACGCTGCGGCCTTGCGGCGCGCCGGCCCGGCACTGGCCGAGGCGGCAGGCTCGTTCCGCCCGCTGTCTTCTGCGGACCGCGCGGCGGCACGGCCGTGGACGGTAAAGACCGTGCCCTTCCCGCGCGGTGGATTTGCCGAGCTCGCCCGCCAGTCGCCGTTGACCGAGCAGGCCGAGGCGCATCTGCGCCTGATCAACGGGGTCTACGGCGGCGGCGCGGAACCCCGGCCGGGCCAGCCCGTCAAGACGGTGCGGTGACGCTGTCCTAGCAGGAAGGTCGGACGCCCGCGGGGTGTAAGGATTTCACGGTGAAAATGGCGCTATCTTCCGAAGCGTCGGAATTTCGGCAGTTTTGCGCCGACGGGGCGCACCCTTCAAGGAGACATGGCAATGAGCAAGCGTGACGTGGTGGTACTCGGTGCGGCCCGGTCGGCGATCGGCACTTTCGGTGGTTCGCTGGCGGATATCGAGCCGGCGGAACTGGCAGGCACCGTGATGAAGGAAGCGGTCCAGCGCTCGGGCGTGGACCCCAAGGCGATCAACTACGTGACCGTGGGCAACACGATTCCCACCGAGAGCCGTTTCCCCTACGTGGCGCGTGTCGCAGCGATCCAGGCGGGGCTGCCGATGGACAGCGTGGCGATGAGCGTGAACCGCCTGTGCTCCTCCGGGCTGCAGGGCATCGTGACCACGGCGCAGAACATCCTGCTGGGCGACTGCGATTACGGCGTTGGCGGCGGTGTCGAGGTGATGAGCCGCGGGGGCTACCTGTCCACGGCGATGCGCACCGGCGCGCGCATGGGCGACACCAAGCTGGTCGACATGATGGTCGCCACGCTGACCGACCCGTTCGGCGTCGGCCACATGGGCATCACGGCAGAGAACCTGTGTGCCAAGTGGGGCATCACGCGCGAGGAGCAGGACGCGCTGGCGGTCGAATCGCAGCGCCGCGCGGTGGCGGCCATCGCCGAGGGGCGCTTCAAGAGCCAGATCGTGCCCATCGTCAAGCAGACCAAGAAGGGCGAGGTCGTGTTCGACACCGACGAGCACCCGAAGGCCAATACCACGATGGAGTCGTTGGCCAAGTTGCGCCCTGCCTTCAAGAAGGACGGTTCGGTGACCGCCGGCAATGCCTCGGGCATCAATGACGGCGCGGCCTTCTTCGTGCTGGGCGATGCCACGGTCGCGGCTGCGGCCGGCTACAAGCCGATGGCGCGCTTGGTGTCGTATGCGGTCGCCGGCGTGCCGAACGAGATCATGGGCGAAGGCCCGATCCCGGCGTCGAAGATGGCGCTCAAGAAGGGCGGCGTGACGCTCGACCAGATGGACGTCATCGAGTCGAACGAAGCCTTCGCGGCGCAGGCCATCGCCGTGTCGCGCGGCCTGGAGCTCGACATGAAGAAGACCAACCCGAACGGCGGCGCGATCGCGCTGGGCCACCCGATCGGCTGCTCGGGTGCCTTCCTCGCGACCAAGGCGATCTATGAGTTGCACCGCACCGGCGGGCGCTACGCGCTCGTGACGATGTGCATCGGCGGCGGGCAAGGCATCGCGGCGGTCTTCGAGCGCCTCTGACGCGCCCAGCCGTGCCATTTCGAAGGGCCCTGCGGGGCCCTTCGCCGTTTCCGCCGATTCCGGAGCACCGTCACGCGTACTGATCTTCGGCAACCTGCGGGCCAGCGCCGCGCCGCAGAATTTGAACTGCTGCAGGCGGATGGTCCGTCCGGCGGGTCCGCGGCACCAAGCCGCGCAACACGCAGGAGGTGACGAAAGTGTCGAAGCTGCTGGCTTGTACGTTGGCGACGGCCGCGGTGCTGTCCGGGTGCGCTCTGGAGGTGAAGAACCTCCGGCCTGCCGAGGACTTGGCCCGTGCGCAGGAGCCGCCAGGCTCGGTCTATACCGGCTGGCGGGTTTTCCAGGACAAGTGTGCGCGCTGCCACGGCCCCGCCGGCACCGGCACGGCCAAGGCCCCCGACCTGCTGCCCAAAGTGCGCACAATGGGCCCGACGCGCTTCGTCGGCCTCGTGCTGACGCGATACGACTGGATGGTGCCGCCGTCGCAGGCCGGCGACCGCGGCGCCGCACTTGACGCGCTGGTGGAACAGGTCGTGCAGCGCCGCGAATTCCCGATGGCGATGCCGGAGTGGCAAGGCGAGCCGCGTGTGAACGCACATATCGTCGACCTCTACGCCTACCTGTCGGCGCGCGCACAGGGAGCGCAGGGGGCGGGCCGGCCGCCGGGCTGAGGAGCCCGGGAGTGACCGCAGGCGATCAGCCCACGCTCTCGACCTGCCGGCTCTGCTGGTAGGCCTTGCCGAAGCGGTTGGCCAGGAAGTCCGGCAGCGCCACCTGCTCCTGGCGGATGAAACCCTGCTGCGGCAGCCTGCCTTCGCGGAAGAGGTCGACGGCGGCGCAGATGCCTGCTGCAGTGGTGATCTGGATCGCCGACAGCGGGTTTGAATCGCTGCGGTCGGCAAAGATCTTGCGAGCAAACACTTCCTGCACGAGCGAGCCCTTGCGCAGGCCGCTGACGGTGACGAAGACGAGCACCACGTCCTGCATCGTGCCCGGGATCGAGCGGCGCATGAGGTCCTTCAGCGTCTGCTGGTCGTCGCGCAACTGCAGGTCTTCGAGCAGCATCTTCATCAGCGCCTGATGGCCGGGATAACGCACGCTCTTGTAGTCAAGCGTGCGCACGCGGCCGGCCAGCGTCTCGCACAGCGTGCCCAGGCCGCCGCTGGTGTTGAACGCCTCGTACTCGGTGCCGTCGAGCGAAAAGTGCTCCAGCCCTTCGAGCGGCAGCACCTCGATGTTCTGGCCGTCGCGGATCGCCTCGCAGGGGTGGCAGTACTCGTTGATCAGCCCGTCGACGCTCCACGTCAGGTTGTATTTCAGTGCATTGGTCGGAAAGGCCGGCAACGCGCCGACCCGCATCTTGACGTCGTGAAGCGTGTCGAAGCCCTGTGCGAGATGGTGCGCGACGATGCCGATGAACCCGGGCGCGAGCCCGCACTGCGGCATGAAGGCGGTCTTGGCGCCTTCGGCCAGGCGCTTGATCTCGCGCGTGGCGGCCACGTCCTCGGTGAGGTCGAAGTAGTGGCAGCCGGCCTCGCGCGCCAGCGTCGCGGCGGTGGTGGCCAGGTGGTACGGGAGCGCGTTGACGACGGCGTCGTGGCCACGCAGCGCCGACAGCAGCGCCGGTGCGTCGTCCGAGTCGACCACGTGGGTGGTGATGCCGGGGCCGTCGAGGCGCAGGAGCGCGTCGGCGCTCTGGTCCATCACGGTGACGGCGTAGTCGCCCGTGGCGCTGAGCAGGCGGGCGATGGTCTGGCCGATGTGGCCGGCGCCGAGCAGGGCGATCTTCATCATGGGGTTGCTCCGTGGGGGATGGAGCGAGTCTAGGCATCGCCGGTGACGAAAGAAACCGCACGTTCGTCATTAACGACGACAATTCAGACGATTCGTCAAGCCGGACCTATCAAAGCGTCATACATGGCCTCATCCCGCCCACTGGACGACACCGACCGCGCGCTCATCGCCCTGTTGCAGGCCAATGCCCGGGCCAGCACCGCCGACCTTGCGCGCCGGCTCGGCGTGGCTCGAACCACGGTTGTTGCACGCCTGGCGCGGCTCGAGCGCGAAAGCACCATCGTGGGCTACACGGTGAGACTGGGCGCCGACGCTGCCGAACACGGCGTGCAGGCCTATGTCGGCATCACCGTGAGCCCGAAGGTCGCACGCCTCGTGATTCAGCGCCTGGCGGCGTTGCCGGAATTGCGCCAGCTCAGCACCGTCAGCGGCGAGTTCGACTACATCGCGCTGCTGCGGGCCGAGTCGACCGCGCGTCTGGATGCGCTGCTGGACGAGATCGGCGAGATCGACGGTGTGACGAAGACGACGACGTCGGTGGTGCTCGCGGTGCGAATCGACCGCCGGGCCTGACACCGGGTTGCCGCCCGGCGGAGCAGCGCCCAGCGGCGCAGGTGCCTTGCACGACTTCGTTTGATCACAAACGGGCGGTGGGCTTCTGATGGCCTGTTGCAGCCGTTCGTGCAGCGAGTCGAAGGCTCGCGGGCCGAGGCCGCCGGGCGAGCGCCAGACAGCGCCCCGGCGCCCTGATCACGCACAAGGCATCGAATGCGAACGCCTGCATCCGACCGTTGCCGGCGCTGGCCTCCCGTCGATGGCCCGCTGTTCGGAGTCAGGCAGCGCCTTCCGGCCTTCGACCGAACATGCCCCAGCCTTCCATCATCAGGACCACGTCTCGGTGCTGGTTCAGGACCTCCCAGCGCGAGCGGGTGAGGCCGACGCCGGGGCGGCTGGCCATCGGCCGCGCCTCCAGCACTTCGAGACGCACACTGAGCGTGTCGCCGGGATAAACGGGTTTCAGCCAGCGGAGGTTCTCGACACCGGGGGAGCCGAGGCTGGAGCTTTCCAGCAGGTACTCGTCGACCGTCATGCGCATCATCATGGCGCAGGTGTGCCAGCCGCTGGCCGACAGGCGCCCGAACAAGGAGCCTTCGGCGGCTTCATCGTCGAGGTGGAAGGGCTGG
The DNA here is from genome assembly GCA_024641945.1 of Rubrivivax sp. GTDB lineage: Bacteria > Pseudomonadota > Gammaproteobacteria > Burkholderiales > Burkholderiaceae_C > Rubrivivax. The sequence continues at coordinate 16,941 of JAHECD010000014.1, forward strand.
GGATCGAACTCGCTTGCGAACGCCAGCACGGCTTCGCGCGTGACGTGCGTGGTTCCGAACTCGCGCACGGAGCCGGCGGGGAAGTCTTCCCAGTAGGTCTTGATGTTGCGGGGCTTGTCCATGCCGCGCAGCATAGGCGCGGCGCCTGTGCAGCGTGGCGCGCATCGCCGGAGGCGAGAATCCCTGACGACTCCACTGCAGCAGGCGAACGACCATGACCGTACTGATCCTCGGGCTGATCCTTTTCCTGGGCATGCACTCCGTGCGCATCGTGGCCGAGGGCTGGCGCACGAAGCAGATCGCCCAACGCGGAGAGAAGGGCTGGAAGGGCCTGTACACGGTGGTGTCGCTGGTCGGCTTCGCACTGATCGTTTGGGGCTTCGGTCTGGCGCGCCAACAGACGGTGGCCCTGTGGGCCGTGCCGCGTGGCATGGCGCACGTGGCGGCGCTGCTCACGCTCGTGGCGTTTGTGCTGCTGGCGGCGTCCTCGGTGCCGGGCAATGGCATCAAGAGCAAGGTGCACCACCCGATGGTGCTGGGCGTCAAGGTGTGGGCGCTGGCGCACCTGCTGGCCAACAACACGGTGGCGGATCTGGTGTTGTTCGGCAGCTTTCTCGTCTGGGCGGTGCTCGACTTTCGTGCCGCACGCCGGCGCGACCGCGTTGCCAGCACGGTGTACCCGGCCGGAACGACCGCTGGCACGGTCAAGGCAGTCGTCGGGGGCGTGCTGGCCTGGGCCGTCTTTGCCTTCTGGGCACACGGCTGGCTGATCGGCGTGCGGCCGTTCGGCTGACCTGCCACGACGCTCGAATCCCCCCCGGCGGGGGTGATGGTCGGGGGCCCCCGAGAGCCCGACCTCGGGGCGATGGTGCTGGCGCACAGTGGCGCAGACCATCCGGGCATGGCCTGTCGGCATGGCGTCGGCAGGCGGTGCATCCGAAGGAGACCCCCATGAAGCTGCGTGCCCTCTTCAGCCCGCCCGCCCCGGCGCCCCGACCGCGACCGCGCGACTGGCTCGACCTTCACCTCGAGATGCAGGCCGCCGAGGCCACGGCCTTGGCGGACAACGAGGACACGCCGCCGCCCTGCGGCTGGTTCGACTCCAGCTGGAGCCTTCGCGCCGGGCTGCAGATCACCGAGCACGCCTCGGTGGACCCGGTGGCGAACGACCTGCCGCTCGGCTGGTGGCTCGAGGGCCCTGGCGCAGCAAAGCCGCCTGCGCGCGGCCGATAGCAACGGCGTTCGTCGCCCCTACGTGCGGGCTGTAGTGATAACGCGGCTGCCCGTCGCAATGTGCTCGCGGCGTGACGTCCGACTGCCTAGAGTGCAGCCATCGACCTCGCAATCACCCGCCACAAGGAGCCCGCCATGAACACCCGCATCACCCAGCGTTTTGCTTCCCTGGCCCTGTCCGTGCTGCTCACGGCGGTGATGTTGGCGGGCATCGACCGGCTGGCCTCGGTCGATGTGCCGGACGCCATGCTCGCTGGCGCGAGGCCGGCGGTGACCTCCGCCGCGCCGGTCTGATACGGCCGGCCGTGACGTTGAAAGGGCCGCCGTCAGGCGGCCGTTTTCGTTGCGGACCACGTCTTGTCGCGTCAGGCCATCTTCACGGCCGTGCCGCTGACGGCGACCATCATCATGCCGTTGGTTTCACCGAGAACCTCGTAGTCGAAGTCGATGCCGACCACGCCGTCGGCACCCATCTCGCGTGCTGCCGCGATCATGTCTTTCAGCGCCGCTTCGCGCGCGCTGGCCAGCCCACGCTCGTAGCCGCCGGCGCGGCCGCCGACCACGTCGCGCACCGACGAGAACATGTCGCGGAAGATATTGGCGCCGATGATGGCCTCGCCGTTGGCCAGGCCCAGATAGCGTTCGATGCGGGCACCCTCGCCGTTGGGCACCACGGTCGACAGGAAAAAGCCGTCATCGGATTTGGAGAACCAGCCCATGGGTGTCGCCTCGGTCGTTGGGGGATTCCCGCGACAGTACACCGGCTCTGTAGCGGGGCAGCAAATCCTGCTTCAATCGCGGGGCGCATCAGACGCCGCCACGGAGACCGCCGCCCATGATCCCGACCCTGCCCGACCCTGCCTCGACCCGCCGCCCGGGCCAGGTGCCGTACAAGCGCATCGCAACCGAGGAGGCCTTCGCGCCGCCGGAAATGCTCGACATCTACCGCCGCCTGCTCGATGGCGGCGATGCCGATGCCGGCTTTCGCGGCCTGATGGGGTTCTACATGAGCAGCCCGAGCGAGCGCGCGCAGCACATCATGCGCTGCCTCACCGACCTGGACGCGCTGCGTCTGCAGCACATGGACGAATCGGGCATCGACATGCAGGTGCTGGCGCTGACGTCGCCCGGCGTGCAGGTGATGGACAAGGCGACGGCGGTCTCGTTCGCACGCATCGCCAACGACTTCCTGGCCGATGCGATCCGGCGCCACCCGACGCGCTTCGCCGGCATGATGGCCGTGGCGCCGCAGGATCCACAAGCGGCCGCGAAGGAGATCGAACGCGGCGTCACGCAACTCGGCCTGCATGCGGTGGTGATCAACTCGCACACGAAGGGCGAGTACCTGTCGGACCCGAAGTTCTGGGACATCTTTGCCGCGGCCGAGGCGCACGACACGCCGATCTATCTGCATCCGAACGCCCTGCCCGTGAACATGCTGCAGCCGTTCCAGGAATGTGGCCTGGACGGTGCGATCTACGGCTTCGGCGTCGAGACCGGGCTGCACGCGATGCGCATCATCACGGCGGGTGTGTTCGACCGCTTCCCGAAGCTGCGCATGGTCATCGGCCACATGGGCGAAGCGCTGCCGTTCTGGGCCTACCGGCTCGATTACATGCACCGCGCCACGGTCAAGTCGAACCGATACGACAGCATGAAGCCGATCAAGAAGCGCCCGAGCGAATACCTGCGCGAGCATTTCTACATCACCAACAGCGGCGTCGCATGGGAGCCCGCGGTGAAGTTCACGCAGGCCTTCATGGGCATGGAGCGTGTGTTGTACGCCATGGACTATCCCTATCAGTACGCCGTGGACGAGGTGGGCATGCTCGACGCCATGGATCTGCCGCTGGAAGACAAGGCGCGCTTCTTCCAGACCAATGCACAGGCGGTCTTCAAGATCGCCTGACCCGACGACCACCCGGAGCCTCAGGAGACCCGATGAAGACACCGCTGAATCTGCCGCTGCTTTCTGCGGCCGCGCTCGTGCTTTGCGCTCTGGCTGCCACCTCGGCGGCGCACGCCCAGGCCTGGCCCACGGCGACGGTGAAGATCGTCGTGCCGTTCACGCCCGGCACCGGCATGGACACCATCGCACGCACGGTGGCGCCACGCCTGAGTGAAAAACTCGGCCAGCCGGTGATCGTGAGCAACGTGCCCGGCGCCAGCGGCAACATCGGTGCCGACCAGGTGGCCAAGGCGACCGACGGCCACACCGTCCTGATGGGCGCGAACACGATGTTGATCGCCGCACAGCTGTACAGGAACGCACCGTTCGACCCGGTGCGCGATTTCAGCCCCGTGTCGATGGCCGCCTGGGGCACCTTGATGCTGGTGGCGAGCCCGAAGAGCGGCTTCAAGTCGATGGCCGAGCTGATCGCCCAGGCCAAGGCACGGCCGGGCCACGTGACGTTCGGTTCGCCCGGCGTGGGCACGCCGCACCACATGGCGATGGAGCTCTTCAAGGCGCAGACGCAGCTCTTCATGCTGCATGTGCCTTACCGTGGCTCGGCCGGTTATACGCAGGACCTGCTCAGTGGCGAGCTGATGGTGGGTTTCCTGCCGGTCCACGTCGCGCAGGGTTTCGTCAACAGCGGCAAGCTGGTGGCACTGGCCGTGGGCGGGGGCAAGCGGCATCCGGTGGCGCCCACGGTGCCGACGTTCGCGGAGCAGGGCGTCAAGGGCGTCGACGTCGACCTCTGGTACGCCTTCTTCGTGCCGGCCAAGGCGCCGCCGACGGTGGTCGGGCGCCTGAACAGCGAGCTCGTCGCGATCCTGCAGCAGCCCGAGGTGCGCGACGTGCTCGGCAAGGCCGGCATGGACGCCGCGCATTCGACGCCGCCGGAGCTGGCCGCCGTGGTGGCCAAGGACTACCCCCGCTGGGGCGCCGTCATCAAGCGCAACGGCATCACGGCGGAGTGACCTCGATGAACGGGGCGGCGACGACGAAGGTGGCGGTGGTCGGTGGTGGCATTGCCGGCCTGGGTCTTGCACTGTCGATGGCGCAGCGCGGGATGGCCTGCGATGTCTACGAGGCCGTGCCCGAGGTCAGGGAGCTCGGTGTCGGCATCACGCTGCTGCCGCACGCGATGCGCGAGCTGGCGGCGCTGGGCGTGCAGCCGCAGCTCGAGGCGGTGGGCATCGAAAACCTCGAAAGTGTCTTCTTCAACCGCTACGGCCAGTTCATCTATCGCGAGCCGCGCGGCCGCCACGCGGGGTATGCGGTGCCCGAGCTGGGGGTGCACCGAGGCAAGCTGCACCGCATCCTTTACGAGCAGGCGCTGACGGTGCTGGGCCCGCAGCATCTGCACACGGGTCACCGCTGCGCGGGTGTGGAGCAGGACGTGCACGGCGCGACGCTGCACTTCACCGCACCCGACGGCACGCGTCGGACGCCGGTGCATGTCGACATCGTGATCGCCTGCGACGGCGTGCAGTCCACCGTGCGGCGCCAGTTCTACCCCGACGAGACGATGGCCTTCGCCGGCATCAACACCTGGCGCGGTGTGACGCGCCACACGCCCATCCTCACGGGCAAGAGCTACCTGCGCGTGGGTTCCATCGAGACCGGCAAGATGGTGATCTATCCCATCGTCGACGACGTCGACGGCCAGGGCCGACAGCTCGTCAACTGGATGGCCGAGATCCAGGGCGACAGCCGCAGCATGAACGACTGGAACCAGCGCGGCCGGCTCGAAGACTTCGGGCACATCTACAAGGGCTGGCGCTTTCCATGGCTCGATGTCCCGGCGCTGATCGCGGGCGCCGAGCAGGTGCTCGAGTACCCGATGGTCGACAAGGACCCGGTGGCGCAGTGGACCTTCGGCCGTGTCACGCTGATGGGCGACGCCGCGCACCCGATGTACCCACGCGGCTCGAACGGCTCGGCGCAGGCCCTGATCGATGCCCGAACCCTGGCCGAATTGCTGTGCACCACCGCGGACCCGATCGCGGCGTTGCGGGACTACGAGGCACAGCGCCTGCCGGCCACGGCGCGCATCGTGCAGACGAACCGCACGACACCGCCCGACTTCATCAACACGCGTGTCGACGAGCTCAGCGGGGGCAAGCCCTTCCGGCATATCGACGACGTGATCTCGCAGGACGAGCTGCGGCGGATTTCCGAGCAGTACCAGCGCATTGCCGGGTTCTCGCGCGACGCGCTGAAGACGCCCTGAAACCGGCCTTCGAGGCGGATTCAGGGGCGAAGGCGGTGCCGTTCATCGCGCCTGCCGGCGGTTCGTCGCAGCCGGCCCGCGGCCGGTCGCAATCAGGGTGCAAGTAGCCTGGAGGATTCCTACAGTCCTTCCATCGACAACGCTTCGAACCGCACCAAGGAGCCCACCATGACCACCTCTTACACGCACCGCATCGCCTCTTTCGCCATCGCCGCCATGCTGACGGTAGCGACGCTGGCAGGTATCAACAGCCTGGCCACGAGCGACGCGCCCGACGCGCTGCTGGCACGCGTCGCGACGAGCCAGCACGCCTGAGGCGGCAGACTGCCGTCGGTCCCATCGACCACACGTTTCCTCCTGCGACTTCTGCCCCGGCTCGACCGGGGCATTTTTTTGTGTGGGCTACAACGTGGCCGCGAGCCGAGTGCCCTGGTCGATCGCACGCTTGGCGTCCAGTTCGCCGGCTTCGTGTGCGCCACCGATCAGGTGCACCGGGATGCCGGCCGCCTGCAACGGCGCCTGCAGGTCGCGCAGGGGCTCCTGGCCGGCGCACAACACGATGGTGTCGACTTCGAGGACCGTGCCGTCCTTGCGCGCTTCTCCGAACGTGACGTGCAGCGCCACGCGCCCGGCGCCACCGGCGGGCCCGTCGAGGCCGCCGATGCGTTCGTAGTTGACGCCGGCGAGCATCTCCACGTTCTTCATCTTCAGCGCCGCGCGATGGATCCAGCCGGTCGTCTTGCCGAGCGACGCGCCGTGTTTGCCAGGCTTGCGCTGCAGCAGCAGCACCTCGCGCGCGGGTGGTTCGGGCTGCGCGCGCACGACGCCGCCACGTTGCGCTTCAGGGTCGGCCACGCCCCATTCGCGCAACCACGCGGGCAGGTCGACCGCGGGTGAGCCGTGGCCCAGGTCGGTGCCGGTGGCGAGGTACTCGGCCACGTCGAACCCGATGCCACCCGCGCCGACGATCGCCACGCGCGGGCCCACTGCCTTGCGGTGCAGCAGCACGTCGATGTAGCTCAGCACCTGCGGACGGTCCTGCCCCGGAATGTGCGGGTCGCGCGGCGTCACGCCGGTGGCCAGCAGCACGGCGTCGAAGCCTTGCCCCTGCAGCGCCGCGGCGTCGATCCGGGTTCCGAGGTGGAGCACGACGCCGGTGACCTCGAGGCGGCGTGCGAAGTAGCGCAGCGTTTCCTCGAACTCCTCCTTGCCCGGGATGCGCGCGGCCATGTTGAATTGCCCGCCGATGCGTCCGGAAGCGTCGTACAGGTGCACCTCGTGCCCACGCGCGGCGAGCGTGGTGGCGGCGGCCAGGCCGGCCGGTCCGGCGCCGACGACGGCAAAGCGCCGGCGCGCCGCAGCGATGGGGATCACGAGCTCGGTCTCGTGGCAGGCCCTCGGGTTGACGAGGCAGCTCGACAGCACGTTGGAAAACGTGTGGTCCAGGCAGGCTTGGTTGCACGCGATGCAGGTATTGATCTCGTCGCGCCGGCCCTGCGCGGCCTTGGCGACGAACTCGGCATCGGCCAGGAACGGGCGCGCCAGGCTCACCAGATCGGCGTCGCCGCGCGCGAGCACTTCTTCCCCGACCTCGGGCATGTTGATGCGGTTGCTGGTGACGACCGGTGTCGTGTTGCCCTCGACACGCAGCGCGTCGCGCAGCTTCTTCGTGACCCAGGTGAAGGCTGCGCGCGGCACGCTCGTGGCAATGGTCGGGATGCGCGCTTCGTGCCAGCCGATGCCGGTGTTCAGGATCGTGGCGCCGGCCGCGGTCACGGCACGCGCGAGCTGCAGCACCTCGGGCCAGGAACTGCCGTCGGGGATCAGGTCGATCAGGCTGATGCGGTAGATGATGATGAAATCCGGCCCCACCGCCTCGCGCACGCGGCGCACGATCTCCACCGCCAGACGCATGCGGTTGGCATACACGCCGCCCCATTCGTCGGTACGCCGATTGGTGTGGGTGACGAGGAACTGGTTGATGAAGTAGCCCTCGCTGCCCATCACCTCGACGCCGTCGTAGCCGGCTTCGCGCGACAGCTTCGCGCAGCGCACGAAGGCGCGGATCTGGCGCTCGATGCCGCGCACTGACAGTTCGCGCGGCGCAAACGGCGAGATCGGACTCTTCAACCGGCTCGGTGCGACGCAGAACGGCTGGTAGCCGTAGCGCCCGGTATGCAGGATCTGCAGCGCGATCTTCCCGCCTTCGGCATGCACCGCGTCGGTCACCTGCCGATGCCGCTGCGCCGCAGCCGATGTGGACAACGTCCCGGCGAAGGGCTTGGCCCAGCCTTCGATATTGGGCGCGAAGCCGCCGGTGACGATGAGCCCCACGCCGCCGCGCGCACGTTCCGCGTAGAAGGCCGCCATGCGCGGGAAATTCTTGCGGCCGTCCTCCAGCCCGGTGTGCATGCTGCCCATCAGCACGCGGTTCTTCAGCGTCGTGAAACCCAGGTCGAGCGGCGCGAGCAGGTGGGGGAACGTCACATCTTGCATCGTACGATCGTAGCGGTGCGGCATCATCCGGTTTGCGGTTGCGCGTGGCATCGCGCACGGTGACGATGCACGATGGCCGAACGGGAGCATACGAATGAACCGACAACTGAAGATCTGGCTGCTCGCGGCACTTGCAGCCCTGGTGGCGCTGGGGCTGGTGGCGTGCGGGGGCGGCGCCGACCGCACCAAGGCGAACCTGCGACTCGTGAACGCGAGCAGCGGCTATGCCGCGCTCGACCTCGTGGTGGACGACAAGACCCGCCTGTCGTCGGTGGGTTATGGCCAGGGCGCGTCGTACGTCGAGGTCGACCCGAGCAACATGACCACGTCGATCACCCAGCCTGCTTCGGCCACGCCGCTGGTGACGCTGACGCCCAAGGTCGTGAAGCAGAACTTCTATACGTTGCTGGCCTATGGCGTCGAAGGCAGCCTGAAGACGGTGCTGCTGGACGACAACGAGGCCGAACCCGACAGCGGCAAGACCCGGTTGCGCGTGGTGAACGCGGCGCCGGATGCCGGGCCGGTCGATGTGTACCTCACGGCCGCCGGAGACCCGCTCGCCGGCGCCGTGGCCTTGCAGGCCGGCGTTGCGGTGGGCAGCGCAGCCGGCTTCGTCACCGTCAACAGCGGCACCTGGCAACTGCGTGTCACGGGGCCCGGCGCCAAGGCGGACGTGCGCCTGGACGTGGGTGGGCTCGTGCTGGCCAGCAAGGACGCGGTGACGATCGTCGTCACGCCCGCGTCGGGCGGCGTGCTGGTGAATGCGCTCGTGCTGCAGCAGGAGGGGGCCCTCACGGCGTTTGCGGGCACTCAGGCGCGTGTCCGGGTGGCGTCGGGGCTGGAAGATGGCGGCGCGGTCACGGCGGTCGTCGAGAGCGCGACACCGATCAATGCCGTCGCTGGGCCGGCCGTGAGCGACTATGTGCTCGTGCCGGGCGGCTCGCAGATCTTCACGGTCGGGGTGGATGGCGCCACTCGCGTCTCCAGCCAGTATCCGTTTGCCTCGGGCCACGACTACACGCTGCTGGTGCGCGGGCCCGCCGCCGCGCCGCTGGCGGTCTGGCTGACCGACGACAACCGCTTGCCGGCGACGGCAGCCAAGGCCAAGCTGCGGGTGGTGCATGGCCTGGGCGGCAGCACCGGCGCGTTGTCGATGACGGCCGACGGGCTGCCGGTGGCCAGTGGCGTGGCCGCCGGCGCGGCTTCGGCCTACACCGAGGTGGCGCCGGGCACGACGGTGGCGCTCTCGGTATCGGCCGACGGCGTGCCCACGCCGATCTTCAATGCGGCCGACCGGGTCCTGGCGGCCGGCGGCGTCTACACCGTCTTCATGCTCGGCGCACCATCGCCGGCTGTCGGCGTGCTGCGCCAGGATCGATAGGAGCCCTGCCCATGAAAGCCCTCTGGAACGGCGTCGTCATTGCCGAAAGCAACGATACGGTGGTGGTCGAAGGCAACCACTATTTTCCCGAGTCTTCGCTGAAGCGCGAGTACACGACGTTCAGCAACCACCGCACGGGTTGCGCCTGGAAAGGACAGGCCCACTACCTGAGCCTGTTCGTCAACGGCGAGATGAACCCCGACGCGGTGTGGTTCTACCCCGAGCCTTCCGAGGCGGCGCGCGAGATCAAGGGCCGCGTCGCCTTCTGGAAGGGCGTGCAGGTCGTCGACTGAGCCAACCTTGAGGCGCCGCGCGCCTCGTGTGGATGTCAGGCGGCAAGGGCCTGGGCCATGCGGCCTGGGCGCCGGCCGACGGGCGGGACGGCGATCGCAAGGCGCGGGCGCGGTGCCGGCCGCGACTCTTCGGGCACCAGGCGGATGGGCGCCTGGCGCGACGAGTCGTGGGATTGCAACTCGTCGAGCGAGCGGCGTACGGCCGATTCGTCGCCCTCGATGATCGCGCGGTCGGCGCGCTGCAGTGCGTCTTCGATCATGGCGGCGGCGAAACAGCCGATCGACCCCATCGCACTGAACTGGCGCGCCAGTTCGCGGCAGCGGGCTTGTTCGACGGGGAGGCGGGCGAGCAGTTGCGTGTTCATGGCGTCGGGTCCTTTGGGTTGGCGTCGGTTGGCGCGCTGGAACCCATTGAACCGGGGGGCTTCCCCCATTGCATCCGACGCGTTGAGGGTTTCTACGGTCCCGGATCAAACGATCGCGAGACGATCCACCCCCATCCGGGCGACCCGGGGCGGCCTGGCGGCCGGCCCCGGGACGCCGGTTCAACGCCTGCGGCGTGCGGGCGCCACCCCGGCGGGCGGCGCGTCCTTGCCCGGCCCGCCGGGCCCGGTGGCGCCGGGCGGGACGTCGCCGCCATCGGGCTTGTAGTCGGCCTTGAAGACCGGATAGTCCGGGATCACGGCCGGCAGCAGGCCCTTGAACGGCACGTCCTTGTGCAGTTCGTCGATGAACTCCACCCAGTGGCGCCCTTTCAGGAAGTCGATGACGTGCGGCTGCACCAGCGGGTCGTCGGTCTCGGCCTTCAGGTTCATGTAGAACGGCGAGCGCCAGTCCCACAGCCCCTCCAGCGTCGGGTCGGGCAGCAGGATGTTCATCGCGAGGTCGCGACTGCTGAAGTCCCAGCGGATCGGCGAGGCGGGCGGCACCAGCCAAGGACGGTCGTTCGCGCCGTATTGCTTGATGCCGGCCAGCGCCGCCTGGAGTGCATTCGCCGCGGCCACGATGGCGGGGTCGAGTCCCAGCCGGGGGTCCTGCACTGCGGCGGCGAAGCTGCACAGGTCGGTCATCTGGTCCGGCACGTCGAGCACGTAGTCGCCGTCGGTGTCGAGCTGCGCCGCACCGGCGATCGCCCGCGCGATGTTCTGGACCAGTGCGGCGCGGCCGGCACCGGCACCCCGCAGCGCGGCGACCAGCGCGGCCGCCATCGCATTGACCCTGTCGGCCACGACCTTCATGCGCGCCAGTCGAACCGTGCCACCCACCGAGGGGTGATTGCCCTTGGCGTCGAGCAGGTCGCCGTTGCCCTTGGAGAAGGCACGCGCGAGTTCTTCGGCGGTGAAGCCGCCGTTCCGGCGCATCGCCAGGAAGACCGCGGGATACGGCTGGCCGGCGGTGAAGAAGTTGTAGTTGCCGTAGGCGCTGGCGAAGTCGGCGTGCGGCATCAGCGTATGCAGCAGCTCGGTCGACATGTTGAAGCAGTTGTCGAGGTGGATCACGCTGATGCGCGGCACCTTGGCGCTGCGCGCCATGCGCAGGGCCTCGCCCAGGCCCCAGGTCGAGATCGGAATGTGATTCGTCGGCAGCACCGGCGCACCCATCGGCAGCACGGGCGCACCCATCGGCAGCACGGGCGCACCCATCGGCAAGACGGGCGCCTTTCCCGGCGTGCCCGAGGGGTGGATCTCCCAGTCGACCTTGCCACCGGCCGTGTTCGTCAGGTTTTCGTGGGTGATCTGGCGGGTATCGATCTCCGGCAGGAAGCCGGCGCCATGGCCCTCCATCGCGAGCACGATGTCGGCGCCGCGATGGCAGGCGTGTGCACGCCGCAGCAGCCCGGCCAGCGTGCGCGGCGATGACATGTCCTGCTTCCAGCAGGACGTGGCCCGCCACGCGGCCGGGCGGCCGCCAGGGATCTCGACCAGCATCGTGTCCTCGTCGACGCGGTCGATCAGCGCGACCACGCTCACGCCGGTCTTGGCCACGGCGCGCAGCGCACGAACCAACGGATGCTGGCTCAATTGCACCGAGGTGCCGTCGGGATAGGTGCTGAGCTCCTCGTCGGTACCGAACGGCGCATGCACCACGAGCACGGTGTTCTCGTTGGTCAGGCGCTGCGCCTCGGCGCGCCGGGGGGGGCGGGCTCTTTTCATGGGAAGGTCCTCCTTGGTGGTCCGCCCAGCGGTTGGTGCGGCCGATAAACTATCCCGCACTTTGTCGAATTGACAATCCCTTGAGCCGTCCCTGCGGCACTGGGGCGGCCGCAGGTGCCGAGGCCATGGCCGCAGGACCGCCGCACACCGTGGACATTGGCACCATCACGTCGAATCGATCCGCCGAACGCCGGGGACGGGTGCCGTCGTCGACGGTAGCCGAAGGCATCCTGCTGGCGTTGATGACGGCGCACCGGGACGGCACGTTGGCGCGCTGGCTGCTCCGGCATCCGCGGGTGCGGCGCTGGATCGGCCAACGCCTGCTGCCCGCCGTCAGCGAAGCGGCCGGAGACGCGCTGCGCGACGACCACGCCGGCGCGCTGGCCGTGGAGTGGCTGCTGCGCTGGGCGCTGGCGGGCCTGCGGCCCGATCACGCGCTGGCGTCCTCGCCGATCGGTCGGGAGGACTGGCTGTCACGCACGAGCTGGCGCCCGATGCTGGCGATGGCCTGCCACTTCGGCTTCGAGCCGGTGCCGGTCTTCCGCGACCGCTATCACCCGCAGCCCGACGAAGCCGCCGCCAGCCAGCTGTGCGGCCTGTGGTCGGTGGGGCCGAGCACCTACTACCGCTACCTCGACAAGGCGAAGTCGGCGATGGCCGCGCAGCTGCGAACCGGCGCGCTGGATGCCCGCCAGCGGCTGTCATTGCGGGCGGCAGTCCAGTCATTCACGCATGCCCGGTTGGGGCTCGGCGACAAATCGGCGCGCCAGTCCTGGCATGCACGCCAGGCAGCGGTCGCGCTTCTCGCGGGCGAGGCACCGAGTGCCCTTTGGCATCAGTGCCAGACGGACGATGTCGACAGCATTTCGGCGTTGCTGAGCGGGCGCACGGCCGAGCTCGCCAATTCAGACGAAACAAACCTGTTGATCGATGCGCGCCTCGTGTTGCCGATGCTGGCGCGCGAGCGCTGTGACCTTCTGCTCGCGCAGGCGGGCCTCTGGCGACTGCGCGGCGACGCGGCGCGCGAGCTGGCCCTGTACGACCAGGCCTTGCGCATGGCGGCGGCCGCCGACGATGCACTGATGCTCGGGCGTGTCTACGGCGCGCTCGGCAAGTACCACGAGCCACGCGACGCCGACCGCGCGTTCGCGTTCTACGAGGACTGCACCGATTGCCTCTGGCGCGCTGGCGTCGGCGAAGCGCCTGCCGACGTGCCCGGCCATGGATCGCGGCTGACCGAGGAATATGTCGTCGCGCTGGTGCGGCTCGCCTGGCTGTATGTGCTGCGCAACGACCCGCGCTCGAAGGCGGCGCTGGAGCGTGCCGATACCCTGCGCACGCGCCACACGCTGACCCTGTCCACGCTGGCGATGCTCGAGCAGGGCTGGGGGGAATATTGGCGGCGTGCCGGCGACCTCCCGCGCGCGCTGGAACACAAGCATCGGGCGCTGAACCTGTACGAACGGGCGGCGGACCGGCAAGCCGTGCTGAAGACCTGCTGCAACTTGGGCCTGATCTACGGCGAGGCGAAGGACTATTCCCGGGCGATCGACTATTCGCAGCGGGTGCTGGACCTGGCTGACACCGTGGCAGTGGAGCCCGAGGTGGTGGCCAGCACACATCTGAACCTGGGCGCGGCACATTTCTGGCAAGGCAACCCCGAACTCGCCAAGAGGCAATACCAACTCGCCCTCGACATGGCCACCGGCGCGCACCTGAGCTTCATCGCCGGGCGAGCACACTACAACCTGGCGGAGGTGGCCTATCTGCGCTTTCGCGATACCGGACGCGAGCAGGACGAACAGGACGGCGATCGCCATTCGACGGCCGCGCTGCAGGTATGGCCGCACGGAAGCGACCCGTCCTATGCCGATGCCACGCGCAAGCTCAAGGCCGAGATACTGGGCGCGCAAGAGACGCGCCCCGCCGACCGCCTGGCGCCGCAGGAAGCGGTGCTGCATCCGTCGGAGCTGTTGCAAGTGCAGGCGCAGCGCGATATCTTGGCGGTGCCTTCTGCGCCCGATGCACACGTGCGGGCACATCTGTCCATTGCGCAGGCGTATCTGGCGATGGCCATGAAGGAACGCGAAGCGGCCCTTGCGCTGATGCATCGCCACGGGCTGGTCTCGCACTTCTCCGCTGAACTCGATACGTTGCGTGCGACCTTCGAGCGCGAACTCACGCGGGAGCAGCAACTCGCGCGCCAGTGGTCAACCGCCACGGTGGACCTGCTGACTCCCGAGCGCTGCCAGGCCGTGCTGGCGCGTCTGATCGACGCCGGCGCGATCAACAAGAGCGGCTACGTCGACCTGTGCGGGGTGAGCCCGGCCACCGCCTCCAAGCATCTGGCATCGCTGGCGGAGCGAGGGCTGCTTGTGCAATCAGGCAAGGGGCCGACCACACGCTACTTGCTACCGGGCTAGGACCGGCCCAGCTGGCGTTGGCGCTGGGTCCGCCGCGCGATCAGGCCAGCGCGCCGCTGCGAAAGTCCTCGACCGCCTTGAAGATTTCCTCGTTCGTATTCATCACGAACGGCCCGTACTGCGCGATCGGCTCGTTCAGGGGCTGACCCGCCACCAGAATGGCGCGCGCTCCTTCGGCACCCGCCTGCAGCACGACCCCGTCGCGGCCGGCCTCGTTGGCCAGGATCGCCATGCGCTGGCGTGGCACCTCGGTGCCGTCGATCGCCAACGTGCCGCGGTACACGTAGACAAAGGCGTTGTGCACCTCGGGCAGCGGCTGGGCGAAGCGGGCACCAGGCTCGAGATGCACGTCGAGGTAGGTCGGCGCCGTCGATTCACGCTGCATCGCGCCGGCCACGCCGAGTGCCTGGCCGGCGATCACGCGCACCATGGCACCCGGGGCGCTTGCTTCGGGAATCTCTTCCGGCGTGATGTCGCGATACCACGGCGCGCACATCTTGTCTTTGGCCGGCAGGTTGAGCCAGAGCTGGAAACCTTCCATGCGGCCTTCTTCCTGCTCGGGCATTTCGCTGTGAATCACGCCGCGGCCGGCGGTCATCCACTGCACGCTGCCCGGCACGAGCAGGCCTTCGTGGCCAGCCGAGTCGCGATGTCGCATGCGGCCGTCGAGCATGTAGGTCACGGTCTCGAAGCCACGATGCGGGTGATCGGGGAAGCCCCCGATGTAGTCGCCCGGGTTGTCGGTGCCGAACGCATCGAGCATCAGGAACGGGTCGAGCCGGCGTTGCAGCGGCTGCGTGAGCACGCGCACCAGCTTCACCCCCGCCCCATCGCTCGTCGCCTGGCCGGTGACCAGGCGTTCGACGCGGCGCGATGACTTGACTTCCGTGGCGGTGCCGGATGAGCGTGTGGTGTCCATGCCGACACTGTAGGCCGTTGCAGGCCGCCGCGCATTGCGTCAGCCTGCACACAGTGTTCAGACCTACTTGATGGTCGGCACGCTCAGCAACTCGAATACCTGCGTGCCGGCACCACCCTGCGGGTGCGTCGCCGACCGCTCGGAGATGCGCTTGGCGAAGACTCCCAACTGCGCGGGGACCGACCAAGTGGCCTGCTTGAAGCCGAAGTTGTCGACCATCACCACACGCCAGGCCTTGAAGGTGCCTGCGGGTACGGTGACGTCCTCGTACGCCTCGACCTTCCAGTGGGCCGTCATCGGCATCGTCGCACCGTTGGCGCCGATGCCGAGCGTCAGGTTCTGGGTCCAGGTCTTGCCGACTTCCAGGGGCCATTCGTAGGTCAGCGGCGGGTCGTACGACATCATCAGGCGCCCGTTGCGGTCGAGCACGGCGACGACGCCGACCTTGTCGGTCTGCAGCGTCGCACCGGCCGGCGTGTCGTATTGCAGCAAGGTGCGGCCTTCCCGGACGACAGGACCGGCCATGTGCATGACCGCCTTCACGTTGACGCCGCTGCCGAAGCTGCCGGTGCTGGTGACGCTGTAGGACCACGTGGCGCCGGTGGGGGGTGGCACGTAGCGCTCGGCCGTCGGCGGCGCAGAGGCGCAACTGGCAACGAGCAAGGCCGATACCGCCATGGCAGCCAAGCCGGTGGGTCTCGATAGTCCGTTGGGGGATGACATGACCAACTCCTTCTTGTTGGAGTCGGTGTCGGACTTTCGGCCCCGACCCGCACACAGCCTATGCCGTGCCAAGGGGCGGGTATTGACTCAAATCAGCGTCTGGCAGCGAACCCCCTAACGCCCCAGCCAAGCTGCATCTGGTCGTGTGCGTACACGCAACAGCCGTTCGCTGCCGACCGAAAGCAGCCCGTTGGCGACGAAGCTGCTTTGCGAGTCGGGTTCCAGCGCGGCCGCGATCAGCGCCCCGAGCGGCTGGTCAAGGCCAATGTAGACGCTGCCCGGTGGCACGACATACGGAATGCGCTGCGGGCGGACGTCGAGCCTGCGCAGCGCGGGTCCCTCGCCATCGTCGATGGCGCCGCGGGCGTCCTGGCGCTGGCCTCCGGACTGGCCGACGACGGCATAGCGCTCGACGTTCCAGCGCGCCGCCTGTGCCACCGGCTGGAGGCGCACGCCGAGCTGGCGCAGACGGTCGAGCGTGTCGGTCTGGCTGGCGGCCACGACATAGCCGCAGGGGCGATCCCGGGTGCGCTTGACGTCCAGCGGCGTGGCAGCGCGCCAATCCACCTGCAACTTGCGGTCGGCACCGCTGACCGCGTCGACGAAGACCATCGACTGGGTGGACGCGCTTTGGCCGGCTTCGATCACCAGCCGTCCTTTGCAGGCGGCGGCCGCCGTGGCAGCTTCGGCGCGGCGCACCTGCGCGACCAGCGCCGGGCCCTGTGCCGCTGCCGTTCGCACCACCTCGAGCGCCGCCACGACGTGGGTGTGGACGCGACGCAGCAGGTGGGCGCGCCCGATGCCGATGCCGCGCACCTCGATCAGCAGGCTCACGGCCGGGCGCAGGCCGCCGATATTGCGGGCCGTATCGGGCTGCACCCCGCCCATCGCGACGGTCTTGACGGCCTTGTCGGGCGACGTGGTGTGGTAGGCGAATGTGCTCAAGCCCTGGGCGACCAGTGCCCTGCGCACCGGCGCCTCGTAGGTGTCCTTCGCCAAACGCGCCGTCCCGGGATCGAGGTTGCCCACCGTGGCGGTCTGCAGCAACGCGTCGTACTGCTGCATCACGCCGAACTTCTCGACCCAGCGCCCCGCAACGGTGAATTCGTGCAGATCGAGGATCACCTGCGGGCGGTAGCGCGCGGTGGCAGTGGCGATGGCGCGGGCCTCGGGCGTGCGCAGCAGCAGATGGTCGCGGTTGACGTCGATGCGGCTGGCGGTGGTGCGCGCGAAGCGCTCGGCGCCGTCGGGGTTGGCGCGAGGGATCACGATCACGTTGACGCGCTCGAGCAGCTTGCTTTGCGGTCCCGCGAGTTCGGCCACGATGGCGAGCGCCGCCTCGCCACCCGCCGGCTCGTTGCCATGTTGCTGTCCGAGGATCAATACCGTGGGGCGTTTCGGGTCGACCGAGCCCCCGCCCGCCAGCACCGCCATCGGGATCGAGCGCCCTTCCTGCGAAAAGCCGAGGGTCTCGACGTGCACGTTCGCCGATGCGCGGGCCTGATCGTCGAGAAAGGCCAGCACCTCGGCGTGCGAAGGAAAGTCCGTGCGGCCGGCAAGGAACGCGGGTGTCGGATAACGCACGTCGGGGTCGGCAAAGCGGGCGGCCACGGCGGGCGGCTCGCGCGTCACGCGGGCAGGGTCGAACTGGGCCTGCGCGGCCACGGGTGCCAGGGCGGTGCCAAACAAGCAGGCCAGGCTGGCGAGCAGCGCCCCCGTGGTGCGCGGCCTCGCGCATGCGGGTAGCGACTGGGCACGGCGTGTGGGCCGTGCGGCGGATCGGTTCATGTCTTCTCCATCGATCGGCGCAACGGCCACCTTACAGTATGTCCACAAGCGGCCGCGAGGGCAGCCCCGCAAGCGTGTGGCTCCGCGCTACGCTGCGCCCCGTGGACGCCTTGTTGCCTGCACTGACTCCGGTACACCGGCGCCGCCTGCGCGAGATCTGGCGGTCCGCCGGGTGGCCCTGCCAGGACGCGGTGGAAGTGGATCTGCTGGCGGCAGGACAGCTTGAACGGGTGCGCGACGCGGCGGGTCGCGAAACGCTGCGCGTCACCGACGCCGGACTGCAGACGCTGGCGGCCACGCTGCGCAGCAACCGCGCCGCACGCAATCTGCATGAGGCGTTGGTCGCGCGGGTCGCGCTCGACATGCAGCGTTCAGGGCGGGTGGTCTGGCGTGGATTGAGCCTGCGCGCGCCGGTGTCCGATGCCGGCGGTGCGATTTCCTGGGCCATGGCCATGCCGGACGTCTTCTCGATCCGCCACACGACGGTGGAGGACTACGCCGAGCCGGTGGTGCACGAGATCAAGGTGCGGCGTGCCGACCTTCTGGCCGACCTGCGGCAGACCAACAAGCGTGCCGCCTATCTGTCGCTGGCGAGCCAGTGCTGGTACGTGCTGCGTGCAGGCATCGGGCGGGCCGACGAGATACCGCCGGAATGTGGCGTGATGCTGGCCCACGATGCACCGGGCGGCGCTGCGCTCGAGGTCCTGCGCCCGGCGCCGAAGCGGGCGATGCGCGTCCCTTTCTGTACCTGGATGGCCCTGGCTCGCGCCACCCCGGATCCGCCGCTGGACGACGACGCGCAAGCGATGTTCTGACGCCGTCAAGCCTTGTCGTCGGGACGGTGGGCCGTCTCGTACGGGCGGTGCAGGTCCACGGGGCGTGCCGAGCGCTTGCGCAGCCGGATGTTCAGCATCTCCACGCCGAGCGAGAACGCCATCGCGAAGTAGACGTAGCCCTTGGGGACGTGGTGGTCGAAACCCTCGGCAATGAGCACCACGCCCACCACGACGAGGAACGACAGCGCCAGCATCTTGATGGTCGGGTGGTCGGACACGAAGCGCCCGATCGGCCCGGCAAACAGCATCATCAGGCCGACCGAAGCGATGACGGCCACGATCATGATCCGCACGTCGTCCACCATGCCCACGGCGGTGATGATCGAGTCGAGCGAGAAGACGAGGTCGATGACCATGATCTGCAGGATCACGGCGCCGAACGTGGCCGCGACGGCACTCGACGCCGCGCCCTCCTCGCCCTCGAGCGAGCCGTGGATCTCGTTCGTGCTCTTCCAGACCAGGAACAGGCCACCCAGGATGAGGATCAGGTCGCGGCCGGAGATCTCTTGCCCGAGCAGCGTGAACAAGGGGGCCACCAGCCCCACGATCCACGCCAGCACGAGCAGCAGGCCGATGCGCATGAACATCGCCATGAACAGGCCCAGTCGGCGCGCCGTCTCGCGCCGCGCCTTTGGCAGCTTGTCCACCAGGATCGAGATGAAGATGATGTTGTCGATGCCCAGCACCAACTCGAGCGCGGTCAGGGTGGCCAGCGCGATCCAGGCCTGGGGGTCGGTGAGCAGTTCCATCCGTTGCGATCTCCTTGAGGCTGCGCAGGATAGTGCCGATGGCGGTCCGGCGCCCGCGCGGGGACGTTTCGGCGCAAAATTCTCCGGATGTCGCCGAGGCTGGCGAGACGAGGAATCCGCATGACGTTGCCCCGCCATGGCCGAGCCCTGCTGCTGTGCGGGCTCATCGCATCCGCCGCTGCGCTCGCCGCACCCGGACTGCCGTCGACCAACGTGGCCTGGGTGCCTGCGGCGGCCGATGCCGATATCGACCGCGCCTTCGCACAGGCGCGTGGCGCGAAAAAGCCAGTGCTGCTGTATTGGGGCGCCACCTGGTGCCCGCCGTGCAACCAACTCAAGGCGACACTGTTCAATCGGCAGGATTTCGCCGTGCAGGCGCGCTCGTTCGTCGCCGTCGCCGTCGACGGGGATCTGCCCGGCGCGCAGAAGCTCGGCGCGAGGTTCAAGGTGCGCGGCTACCCGACTGTGATCCTGATGTCGCCCGACGGCGCCGAGATCACGCGACTGCCCGGTGAAGCGGACGCGCCGCAGGTGATGGCCGCGCTGCAGGCCGGACTGGCCGGCGGGCGGCCGATCAAGTCGGTGCTGGCCGACGCACGCGCAGGCCGTACCCTGACGCCGAACGAATGGCGCATGCTCGCGTTCTATTCATGGGAAACCGACGAATCCCAGCTCGTGCCCGCGGCGGCGGTGCCGGGGCTCTTGGCCGAGTTGGCGATGCGAAGCCCGGCTGGCGACGGCGAGACGACGACGCGTCTTTGGCTCAAGGCCCTGGCAGCGAGCGACGACGGCAAGGGGCTGAAGCCCGACGCTGCGCTGCGTGCGCGTGTCCAGCGCGTGCTGGCCGACCCGGCGCTGTCGCGTACGCACATGGATGTGCTGACGAACAACGCCGACGACTTGCTCAAGGTGCTCAGTGAAGAGGACTCGCCCGAGCGCACGGCGCTCGCCGGCCAGCTCGATGCAGCGCTGGTGCGGCTGCAGGCGGATGCCTCGCTGTCGCGCGGCGATCGTGTCGGCGCCCTGATCGGCCGGGTGGGCGTCGCGCGTGCCGCCGTCGAGCAGGCGTCGTCGACCGCGCCGGTGCTGCCGCAGGCGCTGGTGCAAGACGTGCGGAGCGTGGCCGGGCGGATGGACCGCGAGATCGTCGACGCCTACGAGCGGCAGTCGGTGATCCCTGCCGTTGGCCACCTGCTCGGGCAGGCCGGACTGTGGGCCGAAAGCGACGCATTGCTCAAGGCCAACCTGGCGCGTAGCCACGCGCCCTACTACCTGATGCTTCAGCTCGCGGGCAATGCACGCAAGCTCGGACACAACGACGAGGCGCTGGGGTGGTACGCGCAGGCGTTCGAGAAGAGCGAGGGACCCGCCACGCGGCTGGAGTGGGGCGCACGCTACCTGACCGCGCTCGTCGATTTGTCGCCGCAGGATGCCACGCGTATCGAGCAGACGGCCACGCAGCTGTTCACCGAGGCCACGTCGGACAAGGGCGCGTTCTACGAGCGCAGCGCGCGCTCGCTGCAGCGCGTGGGCAACAAGCTGACAGCCTGGAACGTGGACGGCAAGCAGGCCGCGGTGCTGCAGCGGCTGCGCGGCCGGGTCGATGCGCTGTGCCGGCAGGTGGAGACCGCCGACAACCAGCGCGCCGCGTGCGAGCGCCTTCTCAAGGGGCCGGACGCGAAGGCGGTCTGAGGCCACGGGCTCCTGTGCGCGGCCGCGCGCGGGGCCAAGGAACCCGGCGCCCGAACGGCCGGCGATGGGCGGCGCTGACCGGTGCTGACCGGCCGCAGCGCACGATCGGATACCCTCCGCGATGCAACGAGAGACCGCCCGATGTCCCGACCCATCCTTGAAGAATCACGTATCCACCCTGCCGTGCGCGAGCGGGTCCGTGCGCACCACCGATCGGTCGTGGACGAGGTGCAGGCCGCGGTGTCCGACCACGCGGTCGTGGTCGTGGGCATGCGCGGCAACCCGTACCCGCGCAAGGCGCGCAAGCTGCTGGACGCGGCGGGCGTCGAGTACCGCTATCTCGAATTCGGCAGCTACCTCAGCGACTGGCGCCGCCGCAATGCATTGAAGATGTGGACAGGCTGGCCGACGATGCCGATCGTCTTTGTCAAAGGGGTGCTGGTGGGTGGCGCCGACGATCTGAAGAAGCTGATCGACAGCGGCGAGCTCAAGCAATTGCTGAATGGCTGAGCCCCGGGCGCGATGGCGTGCTGCCTCCGTGGCGGTGCTGCTTGCAGGCGCGTTTTCGACGTGCGTGATGGCGGCAGGGGCCGCTCCACTCGGCCCATGCCGGCTGCGGGGTGTCGAGCACGATGCACTTTGTGGCAGCGTCCGGCGGCCGCTCGACCCGAACGTGCCCGACGGCAGACAGATCGACGTGCATTTCGCCGTGTTGCCCGCGCTGGCACGCAACAAGCGGCCGGATCCGGTGTTCTTCTTTGCTGGCGGTCCGGGGCAGAGCGCGGTGTCACTGGCCGGGCAGGTGAGCGGCATGCTCGGCCGGTTCGTGAACCGGCGCGATGTCGTGCTGATCGACCAGCGTGGGACCGGACGCAGCGCACCCCTTCAATGTGATGCCGATGCACCGGTGCGGCCGCTGCGGGAGTCCGCCGACCCGGCCGTGCAGGTCGAGCAGCTGGCGGCCTGCCGCACGGCGCTTGAGCGGTTGCCCCATGGCGATCTGCGCCAGTACACGACGACGATCGCCATGGCCGACGCCGACGCCGTGCGGCAGGCGCTGGGCGCCGCGACGGTCAACCTCATTGGCGGCTCCTACGGCACACGTGCGGCGCTCGAGTACCTGCGCCAGTATCCGCAAGTCGTGCGCCGTGTCGTGATCGATGGCGTCGCACCGCCCGACATGGCATTGCCGGCCTCGTTTTCGCCGGATGCGCAGGCGTCGCTCGACGCGCTGCTGGCGTCCTGTGAATCGGATGTGTCGTGCCGTCATCGATACCCGCAACTGCGTGCGCAGTGGCACGCGCTGCTTGCGGGGCTGCCGCGCGCCGTGACGGTGCCGCATCCGGTGACGGGTCGCGAGGAGACGCTGGTCCTGACGCGCGACATGGTGACCGGCATGGTGCGGGCACCGCTGTACCTGCCGCTGCTGGCGTCCGCACTGCCGTATGCGGTGACCGAGGCAGCGGCAGGGCGTTTCACGCCGCTCGTGGGCGTCGCCAGCGCGCTGGGCGGGCGTCGCGACAACGAGACCCGACTTGCGATGGGCATGCATTTCTCGGTGATCTGCGCCGAGGATCTGCCGCGCATGGAGGCCACGGCCGATCGGCCAGGGCCCGACTTCGGCAGCGGTTTTTCAGACCTGTACCGCAAGGTTTGCGCGCAGTGGCCGCGTGGTGTCGTCGCGCCGGCGTTCTATACGATCCCGCCGTCGCGCGTGCCTGTGCTCGTGCTTTCGGGCGGCATCGACCCGGTGACCCCGCCGCGCCATGGCGCGCAGGCGGCGCGGGCCCTGGGCGCGTTGGCGCGACACGTCGTCGTGTCCCAGGCAGGGCACGGCGTGATGTCGCTCGCGTGCATGCGCGACACCGTGTTCCGGTTCGTCGATGCCGACACCGACGGCGCTGCGTTGCAAGTCGATGCGTCCTGCGCACAGGACATTCCGCGACCACCGGCGTTCAGCCCCGTTGGCGCCGGCGCGTCCGCTGCGAAGGGCGGGCCATGATCGGGTTCCACCGCCTTTCGCGGCGGTTCACGCAGGGGCGAGGTGCCAAGGCGCGTGTCGTGCAGGCCGTGCAGGACGTTTCCTTCACCGCGACCGACGGGTGCATCACGGGCCTGCTCGGCCCCAACGGGGCCGGCAAGACGACCACGCTGCGCATGGCCGCGGGGCTGATCGTGCCCGATGCCGGGCATGTCGATGTCGATGGCATCGACGTGGCCGAGCGGCCGGCGGTGGCGCTCGCGCGGATGGGCGTACTTTCGGATGCACGCGGGCTGTATGCCCGCTTGACCGCGCGCGAGAACATCGTCTATTTCGCGCGGCTGCACGGCATGGGCGACGCGGCTGCCAACGTGCGGGCCGAGATGCTCGCGCGCATGCTCGAGATGTCGCCGCTGCTCGACCGCCGCACGGAAGGCTTCAGCCAGGGCGAGCGCATGAAGACCGCGCTCGCGCGCGCTCTCATTCATGACCCGCCCAATATCGTCCTGGACGAGCCCACCAACGGGCTGGATGTGCTGGCCACACGTTCGCTGCGCGATGCGCTGCGCCGTTTGCGTGACGACCACGGCAAGTGCATCGTCTTCTCGACCCACATCATGCAAGAGGTGGAGCGCCTGTGCGACCAGGTCGTGGTGGTGGCACACGGTCGCACCGTGGCCACCGGCACGGTCGCCGAGCTTTCGGACCGCATGGGCGAGCGCGATTTCGAAGAGACGTTCGTGAAGCTGGCCTTCAGCGCGGACGAGCGCGCGATCGGAGCCGCTGGATGAGGACGGCCGTGGCCGTCTTCCGCAAGGAGATTGTCGACGCCTTGCGCGACCGCCGCACGCTGTTGACGGTTCTGCTCAGCTCCGTGGCCATGGGCCCGCTCGTGCTGGTGCTGATCTCGAACCTGGTCTCGGGCATCGAGAAACGTGCCGAGGCGCGCGAGGTGGTGGTGTTGGGCATCGAGCACGCGCCGACGCTGCGCAACTATCTCGAGCGGCAGACCTACACCGTCAAGCCGGCGCCGTCGGACTACGAGCAGCAACTCAAGGACAGCAAGCTCGGCGACCCGGTGGTCCTGGTCGGCCACGACTTCGAGGCCGAGCTCGCGCGCGGCGAAGTACCCGTGCTGGAAATCGTGGCAAGCAGTTCGAACCAGCGTGCACAGGTCAGCCTGGGCAGGATGATGCGTCTGCTCGGCGGGTTCAATCGTGAGCAGGCGCTGCTGCGCATGGCCGTGCGCGGCTTGTCGCCGGCAGCGCTGGAGGCCGTGCAGATCGAAGAGCGCGATCTGGCCAATCCGGCGTCGCGCGCCGCGCAGTTGTCGGTCATGGTGCCGTTCTTCGTATTGATGGCGGTGCTCTACGGAGCGCTGCATGCCGCGCTCGACACCACGGCGGGCGAGCGCGAGCGCGGTTCGCTGGAGCCGCTTCTCATGAACCCGGCCACGCCGTGGGCGCTGACCGTCGGAAAGTGGGCGGCGGTGGCCAGCGTGGCCATGATGATCGCGGTGCTCAGCTGCTTCAGCTTTCTGCCCGGTCAATGGCTCTTGCGCAACGAGTCGCTGGCGGCGATGTTCCAGTTCGGTCTGCGCGAGGCGGGTCTCTTCCTGCTGTTGCTGTTGCCGTTGGCTGCATTTCTGGCCGCATTGCTGATGGCCGTGGCCATCCGGTGCAAGACGTTCAAGGAAGCACAGGCAAACGCCACCGTGGTGCTGCTGGGCATTTCCTTGCTGCCCGTGGTGAGCGTCTTCAACCAGGGTGGCGATGCTCCTTGGTACCCGTGGGTGCCGGCGCTGGCGCAGATCACCCTGATGGGTCGCGTCTTGAAGGGCGACGCACTGGGCTGGCCCGATCTGGCCGTGCCGTTCTTCGTGAGCGCCGTGCTGGCCGTCGTCTGCATGGCCGTGGTGGCCCGGATGCTTCG
Source organism: Rubrivivax sp. (assembly GCA_024641945.1). Lineage (GTDB taxonomy): Bacteria > Pseudomonadota > Gammaproteobacteria > Burkholderiales > Burkholderiaceae_C > Rubrivivax. The sequence goes on from JAHECD010000014.1 coordinate 41,718, forward strand.
CGCGGCCGCGCTGAAGTGATGCGGCAACGTGCCGCCGAGGTCGGTGGTCTGGCTTGGCGGCTCAGGCCGCGCGCAGGGCACGCTGGACCTCGCGTTGCCACGGCAATGCGTGCACGATCTCGTTGAGATAACGTGCTGCTTGATGCGCGGTGAGTACCTCACCCTCGTCACCGAGCAGGCGGATGTTGGTGACGACCGACATCGGGTCGGCCATGGCGACCGCGCCCAGCGGCATTTCGACCCAATCCCATGCGACGCCGGCTTCGCCTTCGAGGCCGCGGCTGCCCCACATGGTCTGACCGGTCCGGTCACCCGGGGAGGTGATCAGGGTGCCGAGGTGTTCGAACTGCAATTCGGCCGGATGGTTGGCGGCCCAGATGACGGGCGGCCAGGCCCGCAGGCTCCAGGGTGTGGTGATTTGCATGGGGTCCTCGCGATCAGGTTGGAGGTCTCGGAACATGGGTGCAAGTTTCGGCAGCTTGGGACGATTTGTAAGCTGTAAACCTTGTCAGGGGGACACCCGACCGCGTGTCGGCCGTGGCGAATCGCACAGGCAGGGGAAGGGGTGCCGGCGAAGTGCGTATATGCTCACAGCTGAAACTTCGAGCGTAGCGACGCAAAACGATGCTTGCTGGTGGCTACAAGTCCGTTCTGGAGGCCCGGAACCCCGACGAGTTCCGGTCGGAGATCGTGCGGTTCACGCGCGGGCTCGGCTTCGACACGGTCACAGCCCTCACGGTCATCGACCGCGGCCCTGGAGAGAGCCAGTTCATCTCCATCGACAACACGCCGGCGGGGTATCTCGACAGCTCGTCTGATCCGATATTCGCGCGCCGTGATCCCGTGATGCAGCATTGCCGCGTCCAGAGCATGCCGATCGTCTGGGACCAGGCGACCTATGTGCACAAGGGTGCCGGCGAACTCTGGGAAGAGCAGGCGTCCTTCGGGTATGTGACCGGAATCGCCATGGCTTTGCACATGCCGGAGGGCAGGCATTTCATGTTGGGCGTCGACCGCGACCTGCCCCTTCCGAACGATCCGCTCGAGCTGCAGCGCACAGTGGCCGACCTCCAGCTTTTCGCAGTGCACGCGCAAGACGTGGCGATGCGCATCCTGATTCCAGAGTCCCTGCAGCCTGAACGTCCGAACCTCACGCCGCGCGAACTCGAGGCGCTTCGGTGGACGATGGACGCCAAGACCGCCTGGGAGGTCGGGGCGATCATGGGGATCAGTGAGCGCACCGCGGTGCTTCACATCAACAACGCGATGCACAAGCTGGGCTGCGCCAACAAGCATCAGGCGGTCTTGAAGGCGTTACGTCTCGGGTTGATCCACTGATCACCGCCCGTGGGGCGCCCGCGCAGGTGCCGCGGCGGCGCCACACCCTGTAAGAACTGACAGTACCGCGCTGGCGGCCTTGCTGCTGCAATGCGCGCGTGGGCATTTGCTCACGTTTCTGCAAGTTCGTTGGAGCCGCCATGTTTTCCATCTTTCGTGCCGCATTCGCACCCGTCACCGCTGTCGATCAGGCGCCGCGCCGGGGCCCGGTGACGCTGGACCCTTCGCTGCTGAAGCACGTGTCTGGTGGTGAGGACGAAGGCGCCGCCCCGCGCTCGCGCTGGTCCGAGCCCCAGACGCTGGAAGATGCCGGCGTCGACGGCGCTCCCCGCAGTCGCTGGTAAAGCGGGGCCGTAGGGCCGCTTACGCCCCGACGGCCGCGCAGTGGGTTGCCCAAAGCGGCCATGACGCCACTGTTCCGCCCTGCGGCGGTCGAGCATCGGCGCCACCAGTGGCTCGGGTCGATCTTCGGCCTGAAGTTGCCCGGCCTGGGCGGCGCTGCGCGGCGCACGCCTGTTCAGATGCAGGGCGAGTCGGCCGAATGCGGTTTGGCGTGTCTTGCCATGGTGGCAGCAGCCCATGGCCTGAACACCGACCTGGTCTCGCTGCGCAGCCGTTTCCCAGGTGGTTTGAAGGGATCGACGCTCGTCGATCTCGTGCGCGTTTCCGAAAGCCTGGGGTTGCAGGCGCGTCCGCTTCGTGCGGAGCCTGACGAGCTCGGCGAAGTGCAGTTGCCGTGTGTGCTGCACTGGAACTTGAACCACTTCGTCGTCCTCGTTTCCATTCAAGGTGGCATTGCCACGATCCATGATCCGGCGCGTGGGCGTCGGCGCATGCGGGCACAGGGCCTCTCGCGCCATTTCACCGGCGTGGTGCTCGAACTGCTGCCGGCCGCCGGCTTCGAGCCGCGAGACGAGCGCAGCCGCGTGACGGTGCGCCAGATGCTGGGCCGTGTCACGGGAGTCGGGCCTGCAGCCGCGCGGATCCTGCTACTCGCCCTGGCACTGGAGTTTCTGGCGCTGCTGTCGCCATTCTTCATGCAGTACGTGGTGGACGATGTGCTCGCGCGCGGAGACCGCAACCTGCTCACCGCGCTGGGGCTCGGCTTTGCCATGCTGGTACTGGTGCAGACGGGGACTGCGGCGGCGCGTTCCTGGGCCGTGCTGCGGTTGTCGGCGAGCGTGAGCCGGCAGTGGCTCGGAAATGTATTTGCACACCTGGTTCGGCTGCCACTGGCCTGGTTCGAGAAGCGGCATGCGGGCGATGTCATGTCGCGCTTCATGTCGGTTCAGCAGATCCAGAGAACGCTGTCCACCAGTTTTGTCGAGGCCGTGCTCGACGGTCTCATGGTCACGCTGACGTTCGCCATGATGCTGTCTTACAGTCTTCCGTTGACCGCGCTGGCATTGGCTGCGGCGGCGCTGTATGCGTTGCTGCGACGCGTCTACTTCCGGCCGCTGCGCGAGGCGGCCGAAGAAACGTTGGTTCACGAGGCCCGGCAGTCGAGCCATTTTCTCGAATCGCTGCGCGGCATGCAGGCGATCAAACTCTTCAATGCACAGGCCCTGCGGCAGGCCCGGTTCTCGAGCCTGGTGGTCGAGACGTTGAATGCGGACATCGCCTCGCGCCGGCTGCAGATGCAATCGGCGGTACTGCACCGGCTGCTCTTTGGATTGGAGCGCGTGGCGGTGATCTGGTTCGGGGCGCTTCTTGTGCTTGACAAGCATCTTTCGGTGGGGATGCTGTTTGCCTTCTTCGCCTTTCGTGAACAGTTCTCACTGCGCATCAGTGCGCTGATCGACAAGGTGGTCGAGCTGAAGATGTTGCGCCTGCAGGGCGAACGCCTGGCCGATATCGTGCTGTCCGACCGCGAGCCTGATGCGCAGGGAACCAGCCCTCGCCCTTTGCCCGGTGCGCCGGCCATCGAATTGCGCGGCGTAAGTTTCCGCTACGGCGAAGGCGAGGCGGATGTCCTGAACGACCTCAGCCTGCGAATCGATCACGGTGAGTCGGTGGCCATCGTCGGGCCATCAGGGTGTGGCAAGAGCACGTTGATGAAACTGCTCCTGGGTGCGAACGTGCCGCAGTCGGGTGAGGTCTTGGTGGGCGGCGTGCCTTTGCCGCATCTAGGTGTCGCCGCGTGGCGCGACCAGGTCGGCGCCGTGATGCAGGACGAGCCCTTGTTTGCGGGCACCGTGGCCGACAACATCAGCTTCTTCGATCCGCAGGTGGATGCCGCGTGGGTCGAGGAATGTGCTCGCATCGCAGCACTCCACGACGAGATCTCGGCGATGCCGATGGGCTACCAGACCCTGGTTGGCGAGTCGGCCAATGGGCTTTCGGGGGGCCAGAAGCAGCGCATCCTGCTCGCGAGGGCGCTGTACAAGCGGCCGAGTGTGTTGATGCTGGACGAGGCGACCAGTGCCCTAGACGTCGACGGAGAGCGCGTCGTCAACCAAGCTGTCCGGGCGCTGTCTTTGACGCGAGTGATCGTCGCGCATCGTCCAGAAACCATAGCGTCGGCAGGGCGTGTGATCGCCTTGCGCGGCGGGCGTGTGGCCCAGGATTTGCGCGCGCTGCGTGCCGGCGCTCCGATGCATTGAGGCAATGAAGCGCGTCAGCCGGGCGCGGTGGACTGCTCGAGGCTCGTGAGCCAGAGCATCGCCTCCCGTGCGTCCCGGCCGCACATGGGAGACTGGGGCTGCAACGAGCTGCACACCGCCGGGCGGTCGGCTCGACCGAAAAGCTTGCAGCGATTCCGGTCGTCGAGCTGGAGGCATCGCACGCCGGCGGCCTTGCCCAGCGGCATGCCGGGAATTGGTGACGTGATGGAAGGCGCAATGCAACATGCGCCGCATCCGGGGCGACAGTCCATTGGCCGCATTGTCCAATGGTGCCGGCGGCGCCATGCTGACGACGCGACGGGTCAATGTTGTGCGCCGCGGCACGCATGACGGTGTCGGCATGGCCCGCGCCTTGATGTGCACGGCGCGAGCAGGGTCGCACGCCTAAAATGTCTGGTTTGGTCCGGCAGGGCAGCCTCATGTGGTTTGGCAAGTCTTTCGATGTCATCGTGGTGGGCGGCGGCCATGCGGGTACAGAGGCCGCACTTGCCAGCGCGCGCATGGGATGCGCCACATTGTTGCTTACACACAACATTGAGACGTTGGGCCAGATGAGCTGCAACCCCTCGATCGGTGGGATCGGCAAGGGTCACTTGGTGCGCGAGGTCGATGCCCTTGGGGGCGCGATGGCCGCCGCGACGGACGAGGCCGGCATTCAGTTCCGCATCCTCAACGGGTCGAAGGGCCCTGCCGTGCGCGCGACGCGGGCCCAGGCCGACCGGATTCTTTACAAGGCCGCCATTCGCAGCCGGCTCGAGAACCAAGCCAATCTCTCTTTGTTCCAGGCGGCTGTCGACGATCTGATCATCGAAGGCGACCGTGTTGCGGGTGCCGTCACGCAAGCGGGCGTTCGCTTCGCGGCGAAAGCAGTGGTCTTGACCGCGGGCACGTTTCTGGATGGACGGGTTCATGTCGGGCTCCAGAACTTCAGTGCTGGCAGGGCCGGTGATCCGCCGGCCGTGGCGCTTTCGGCTCGACTGAAGGAATTGAAGTTGCCGCAGGGCCGGCTCAAGACGGGTACGCCGCCGCGCCTCGACGGGCGGACGATCGATTTCAGCCGGCTGCAGGAGCAGCCGGGCGACCTCGATCCGGTACCCGTATTCAGTTTTCTCGGGCATGCCGGCCAGCATCCCCGGCAAGTGCCTTGCTGGATCACGCATACGAATGAGCGCACGCATGAAATCATTCGTGGGGGATTCGACCGAAGCCCGATGTTTACTGGCGTGATCGAGGGCGTTGGCCCGCGTTACTGCCCCAGCATCGAAGACAAGATCAACCGGTTCGCCGACAAGGGCAGCCATCAGATCTTTCTCGAGCCTGAGGGCCTGACGACCCATGAGGTCTATCCGAATGGCATATCGACGTCGTTGCCGTTCGATATCCAGGTCGCGGCCGTCCACAGCATGACGGGCTTGGAGCAGGCGCACATTCTGCGGCCTGGCTATGCCATCGAATACGACTACTTCGATCCGCGCGAGTTGCGCCCGACCTTCGAGACGCGATCTATCCAAGGGCTGTATTTCGCCGGGCAGATCAACGGCACGACAGGTTATGAGGAGGCCGCTGCGCAAGGTTTGTTTGCGGGCGCCAACGCGGCCCTGCAGGCACAGGGCCGTGATGCGTGGTCGTTGCGGCGCGATGAGGCGTATCTGGGCGTTCTGGTGGATGACCTGATCACGCAAGGCGTGACGGAGCCGTACCGCATGTTCACGAGTCGTGCGGAATTCCGGCTCCAATTGCGTGAGGACAATGCGGACGCCCGCCTGACCGAAGCCGGGCGTCGGCTTGGCTTGGTGGACGATCTGCGGTGGGATGCGTTCTGCCGCAAGCGCGACGCTGTTTCACGTGAAACACAGCGGCTGCGCGAACACTGGGCGACCCCAGCCAATCTGCCGGCCCATGAGGCCAGCCGCCTGCTTGGAAAGCCTTTGGCACACGAGGTCAGCTTGCTTGATCTGTTGCGGCGCCCCGGCATTGATTACAGCGCCGTTGCCGAGGTCGCGGCCATAGCCCGCCCCGACGCCGGAATCTCCGCTTCGGCGCTGGCTGTCGAATTGGGCCCCGATCTGGCCCGCGCCGTGATCGAACAGCTCGAGATCGCGACCCGCTACGCCGGCTATATCGGCAAACAGAACGACGAGGTGGCAAGGGCTGCTCACTACGAGCATCTTCGACTGCCCGCTGAAATCGACTACGGCAGCGTGGTCGCCTTGTCATTCGAAGTGCGCCAGAAGCTGTCGCAGTTCCGTCCGGAGACGCTGGGCCAGGCGTCCCGGATCTCTGGAGTGACGCCGGCGGCCTTGTCCCTTTTATTGGTTCATTTGAAGAAGGGCCGGTTCAAGGGATTTGCCGCCAACGAGAAGCCGGCCCGCGATGCTGCGGCCTGACAGGACGGATCGGGCGCCTGGGCCACCGGACTCGCGTGAGGCGCAGCGGACTTGGCGCGGCCCGGACATTCGAGTGATGTCCGATCGCCGACCGACATCCGCGAGGTCGGCCCGCGTCGTGTTTCCATTCTTCAGGCAGCCAAGTGCAGCGCGGACAGCGATTGCGGACGAATCCTGTGAGCCGTTCGGTCTCGAGCCACCATTGATGCGATGCACTCCACGGTCGAAGCGCTGAGGCCTCAGCTCGCCCAGTGGGCACGGACGCTTGACGTCCAGCTCGAAGGCGATATGAGCGAGCTTCTATTGCAGTATGTCGATCTACTGCTTCGATGGAACGCGGTCTTCAACCTGACCGCCGTTCGGGACCCGGAGCGCATGCTTACACACCATCTTGTTGATTGCATGGCTGTGGCGCCGGCCCTGCGGCGTTGCCTTGAATCGATACGAACCATGGCGACCGATGTGCAGCATCGGTTGGTCGATGTGGGCAGCGGCGGCGGGCTGCCCGGTGTGGTGCTGGCGATCCTCGACCGTCGCCTCGAGGTGGTCTGTGTCGATTCGGTGGCCAAGAAGGTGGGCTTCATCCGGCAGGCGGCAGGTGAGCTGAGGCTGGCGAATCTGACCGCCCATCACGGTCGAGCGCAGGACTTCAAACCTTCCCGAGGTTTCGACGTGGTGACCTCGCGCGCGTTCGCCTCGCTGGCCGATTTCGTGGAAGCCACTCGTGGCCTGCGCTCGGATGCGGGGGTCTGGATGGCCATGAAGGGGGCGCAACCGGACGACGAAATCGCCGCATTGCCCGCTGACGTCGAGGTGTTTCACGTGGAACCGTTGCGGGTACCCGGTTTCGAGGTGCGTCGATGCATCGTCTGGATGCGCCTCAAACAAGAGTAGATAACCCGGCGGCGCAGAAGCGTTGGCCGCCATTGAAGGCGGCCACAGATCAGGCTTGCCGTACCGATACCGAATGGCGGCTGGCCTTGCGCAGGCGGGTGGCAAAGGAGCAGGGGCGTCGAGCCGCGTCAATCGATGTCCACAAAGCCTCTGTCGATCAGCATCGAGACCACGTCCGATTCCCGCAAGAGGCTTGGTGAGGCGCCCACAACGCTCGACCCTTTGTGATCTTGCGGCCGCAGCGGCACTCCTCGCACAAGATCGCCTCTCGACAAATCTGAGATACGCTCCACGGTGGCGGGACAGTGCCTCGTCCATCCACCACATCAGGCGCATCCATAAACTGCCACCAAGCGCTGACTTGGTGCCTGCCCTCGGGGAGTAATTCGAGATGTTCGGCATCGCCGACTATGGCGCCTTCTGCGCGGCGATCGTGCTTTTTCTGGCGCTGCCCGGCCCGGGTACGTTCGCCTTGCTCACGTCCACCGGAAAAGGGGGCTTTCGTGCGGGCGCGGCAGCGACGGTGGGGCTGATAGTGGGCGACCAGGTGCTGCTGTGGCTCGCAGTGGCAGGGGTCTCGGCGATGCTGGCGTCGCATCCGGCCTGGTTCAGGGCTGTCCAGGTTGCCGGCGCGGCCTATCTGGGATGGATCGGCCTGCGCCTGATCCTGGCGCGCGACGGTGCGGCATTGCCTCTTCGCATCGAGCCTCACCATTACGCGCGGCAGGCTTTCCTGATCACGCTTCTCAACCCCAAGGCCATCATCTTCTACATGGCCTTCTTTCCGCTGTTCATCGACCCCTTGAATCATCAGGGGTTGGTAACGTTTGTTGCCATGGCGCTGACCATCGCGGCCATTACTGCGGCGTATTGCCTGACTCTTTGCGCGCTCGCGCATGCAGTCACGGAGAAGGTCAAGTCCCATCGGCCTGCGATGCGTTGGCTGCAAAAACTCGCCGGGCTGTTCTTGATCGGATTCGGGCTCAAGCTCGGCACTTCATGACACGAATCTTTTGCGTCGCAAATCAAAAGGGCGGGGTCGGCAAGACCACGACGACCGTCAATCTGGCCGCCGGGTTGGCACGGGTCGGGCAGCGGGTTCTCGTCGTCGATCTCGATCCTCAAGGCAATGCCACCATGGGCTCGGGCATCGACAAGCGCAAGCTGGAGCTCAGCGTCTATGACGTGCTGCTCGAGTCGGCAACGGTTTCCGAAGCACGGCAGCGAAGCGACAAAGGTGGTTACGACGTACTCGGCGCCAATCGCGAACTGGCTGGCGCCGAAGTCGAACTCGTTGGCCTGGAGCACCGCAACGGGCGCCTGCGTGCGGCATTGGGAGCGGCCTCCCCCGACTATGATTTTGTCCTTGTCGATTGCCCGCCTTCGCTGAGTCTGCTCACGCTCAACGGGCTATGCGCCGCCCACGGCGTCATCGTGCCGATGCAATGCGAGTACTTTGCGCTCGAAGGTCTGTCGGACCTGGTGAATACGATCAAACAGGTACACGCCAACCTGAACCGGGATCTGCAGATCATCGGGCTGCTGCGTGTGATGTTCGACCCGCGCATCACGCTGCAAAGCCAGGTCAGCGAGCAACTCAAGAGTCACTTCGGTGACAAGGTTTTCGAGACCGTCATCCCGCGCAATGTCCGTCTCGCCGAGGCACCGAGCTACGGCCAGGCGGGCGTGGTCTTCGACCCCTCCAGCAAAGGCGCGCAGGCCTATATCGAATTTGCTCGAGAGATGGTGTCTCGGGTTTCTGCATGGTGAGTACTCGCTTCGGTGAGATTCTGCTGCGCCGCATCGAAGACGCCGGCCTGAACGCCAGCGCGCCGCCGCAGCAGCGCTGGCTCGACGGATGGCTCGTCCGGTTGTCGCCTGGCAAGGCCAAGCGCGCACGGTGTGTCAACGCAGTGGCGATCGGGGTGCGCCCAACTGCAGAAAAGGTGCTCGAGTGCGAGGCGCTCTTCCAGGCGGCCGGCTTGCCGCTGTTCGTGCGGATCACGCCATTTACACAGCCGTCCGACCTTGACGACCGCCTTGCCGCGCGCGGCTGGCACCGGATCGACGATACGCGGGTGATGGTGCTGACATCACTGCGCGACGTCATTGAACCGCAGCTTCCCGACGGCATCGAAGCAGCCCTGGCCGGGCCCGCCGAGTACGCGCAGGCGGTGGGTGCGCTGCGCGGCAGCACGGCCGACCAGTGCGCGGCACACGCACAGCGGCTGACCCTGTCGCCCGTGCCGCATTCCGGCCTGATCTGGCGGCGCGATGGGCAGATCGTGGCTTGTGGACAGACCGCCCCGGAGGGCCCGGTGGTCGGGTTGTATGACGTCTTCACGGCATCCCAAGAGCGGGGCCGAGGCCTTGCGCGGTCCTTGTGCTCATGGCTTCTGGCCAAGGCGCGCGATGATGGCGGGGCGGCGGTGGCGTATCTGCAGGTGGAGGCAGACAACCACGCCGCCCGCTCAGTTTATGGACGCCTAGGATTCGCGGATGGTTACCGCTACCACTACCGCTGCCCCGACGTCGGGGCCCGGTGAACACATCGTCGAGCGACGCAGCGCCTACAGCCCCAGGCCTTCATCCACGCCGAGGTGCACGTTCATCGACTGCACGGCCGCGCCGCTCGCACCCTTGCCAAGGTTGTCCAGACGGCACATCAGCACGGCCTGGGTATCGTTCGCAAAGACGAACAGATCCGCGCGATTGGTGTCGTTGCAGGCTTGCACGTCGAAGAAGCCCTCGTCCAGCGCGGCGGGGTCCGAAAGGTTCATCACGCGGATGAACCGTTCACCGGCATAGCGGTCCGCGAGTACCTTGTGCAGTGTGGCCGCGGTGGCACTGCCCGACAGCTGCGACAGGTGCAGCGGAACGGTCACCGCCAGCCCCTTATAGAAGTTCGCCACGATCGGCACGAAGACCGGCTTGACCGCCAGGCGGGCGTGCGCCGTCATTTCCGGAATGTGCTTGTGCGCCAGGGAAAGTGCATACGGCCGCGGCGATGTCAGCCGCGGGCTCCCCGCCTCGTAGTCGGCGATCATCTTCTTGCCGCCCCCGGAGTAGCCGGTGATCGACGTCGCCGACAGACCCAGCTCCGGCGACACGACGCCAGCATCGACCAGCGGACGCATCAACAGGATGAACGCACTGGCGTGACAGCCCGGGTTGGAGATGCGTTTGGCGGCGCGCAACACCTCGCGCTGACCTGGCACCAGTTCCGGCATGCCGAAGGCCCAACCCGGTGCCGTGCGGTGCGCGGTGCTGGCATCGATCACGCACGTTGCCGGGTTCGACACCAGCGCGGCCGACTCGCGCGCGGCGGCGTCTGGCAGGCACAGAAAGGCCACGTCGGCGGCATTCAGCAGCCGGGCGCGCTCGGCCTGGTCCTTGCGCAATTCGGGGGCGATGCGCAAGATTTCCACATCGCGCCGTGCCGCGAGCACCTCGTTGATCCGCAGGCCCGTGGTGCCTTCCTGCCCGTCGACGAATACCTTCGCTGTCATGCCATGCCTCTCGCGCACAATGCCGTGCGGTAAGTTTCAAGGATAAGGCAAGCCGATGTCCGATGTGCCGCGTTTCCTGATCTTGCCGGGTTGGCTTGACTCAGGCCCCACACACTGGCAGTCCCGTTGGGAGCGAAACCACGGATTCGAGCGCGTGGAGCAGGCGGACTGGCATTGGCCGCGCCGGGGAGACTGGATGGCCCGGCTCGACGAGGTCGTGCTTCGGAACGATCGGCCCGTGGTGCTCGTGGCCCACAGCCTGGGCTGCCAACTTGCGGCAGCGTGGTCTGCGCACTCGCGTCACACCGTGCGTGTTCAGGCGGCGTTGCTTGTCGCGCCGCCGGACGTCGATCGCAGCGACACGCCCCCGCAACTGCACAACTGGCAACCTGCCGTGCGGACGGCGCTCAAGTTCCGTGCGCTCGTGGTCTACAGTGAGAACGACCCCTTCGCAGAACCGACGCGTTCACGTGGCCTTGCGGCGGACTGGGGCGTTCGCGAGCACAGCATCGGCGCCGCGGGACACATCAACGGCGAATCCGGACTGGGTGAATGGCCGGAAGGATTCGAGTTGCTCCGCTCGTTGTGGGACGACCCGTCATGACGCGCACGGCATGGCGCGCGTTGGCGGTCACGCTGCTGCTTGCGGCCTTCTTCATTGGACTCAAGGTCTTCGGAATTGCGTTGCCGCTCTTCCTGGGCCTGGGCATCGTCGTCGCCGTCGTGGCCGCCTTGTTGCCGTGGATCGGCGTGCGCTGGCTCGACGATCTGTTGCAGGCGGGGCGCGCTTGGCGCTGGCGTCATGAAGAGGGCCGACACCATGGGTTCGGCGGGCTATCGATCTCGATCGAAGACGATGGACGGCATGTCTGGATCGCCGGTGCCGATCTCCAGCGTGCGCTGCACACGACCGATCGGGACGACGTGCTCGCGGCGCGCATGCCCGGACGCTCGCGGCGCGACCGGCGCGGCGATCTGCTGTTGCGGGTGGACGCGGTCGTCGACTATCTTTCCACGGCACCGGGGCGGATGGAGCCGCGCACCGTCCGCCTGCGCCGCTATCTCGAGCGCGAGGTGCTCTTTCCAGCCGCGCAGCGACGTCGGCGAGAGCAGGTACCGCCCGCGTAAGACAATCCACGTCATGGCGACAAAAAAACCCAAGGGCCTGGGCCTGGGACTCGAGGCCTTGCTCGGCCCCAAGGTCAGCGAAGGCGCGGAGCCCGTTTCACCCGGTCAGCCCACGGCGCTCAGGCTGGACCAGTTGCAGGCCGGCAAGTACCAACCCCGAACCCGTATGGATGAGGGCGCGCTGTACGAGCTTGCGGAGAGCATCAAGTCGCAGGGTGTGATGCAGCCGGTGCTGGTGCGACCGGTGGGGCCGGGCCGCTACGAGATCATTGCCGGCGAGCGGCGCTTTCGCGCGGCGCGTCTGGCGGGGCTGGACGAGGTGCCGGTGCTCGTGCGCGAGGTGCCGGACGAATCGGCCGCGGTCATGGCGCTGATCGAGAACATGCAGCGTGAGGACCTGAACCCGCTCGAGGAAGCACAGGGGCTGCAACGGCTGGTGAGCGAGTTCAAGCTGACGCATGAGCAGGCCGCTCAGGCCGTCGGCCGTTCGCGCAGCGCAGCCAGCAATTTGATGCGCCTGTTGAGCCTGACGCCGCCAGTCCAGCAGATGCTGATGGCGGGGGATCTCGAGATGGGTCACGCGCGCGCGTTGCTGTCGCTCGATTCCGGGCAGCAGGTGCTCACGGCCACCGAGGTGGTCACCCGCAAGCTGTCGGTCCGCGAAGCCGAAAAGCTCGTCGCGCGCGAGCTGAATGCGGGCCGACAGGCACCGCTGTTGCGTGTCAAGAAGGACAAGTCGCGCGACCTCGTGCGGCTCGAGGAACAACTGTCGGACAAGCTAGCCGCCGCGGTGGAGATTCGCGTGCATCGCAAGACCAAGCGTGGTGAGCAGGGCGAGATTGCCGTGTCGTTCGGTTCGCTGGAAGAGTTGAACGGCTTGCTGGAACGGCTGGGCGCGTCCGACGTCTAGCTCGCATCAGGCCGCCGCCGCACGGGCTGTACGCTGGATCGCGGCCAGCCACACCAAGGCCAGTACGACGGCGCTGATCGGCACCAGCGAGCCCAGGCTGAGCCAAGTCCAGCCCTGCGTCGTGACCAGCGCCCCCGACGCAAACGAGGTCAGCGCCATCGTCGCGAATACGCAGGTGTCCATCGCGCCTTGTGCCTTGTTCTTCTCTTCGGGGAGGTAGGCGGTGGTGAACAAGGTCGTTGCACCGGTGTAAAGAAAGTTCCATCCGACGCCCAAGGCCAGCAGCGCACCCAGAAACTGCATCAACTCCACGCCCGACAACGCAACGGCGACACAAACCAGGTAGAGCAGCGCACCGGTGCTCATGACCGGCAGCGCGCCGAATCGTTTGATGGCGTGGCCGGTAAAGAAGCTCGGCACGAACATGCCCAAGACGTGCCATTCGAGTACCAGCGCGGCGCTGCTGAAGGGGTGCTGGCACTGCTGCATGGCGATCGGTGTGGCCGCCATCAGCAGGTTCATGACGCCGTAGCCCAGCGCGCCGGCAGCGACCGAGACGAAGAAGACCGGCTGTCGGGCAAGCTCGCTCAGTGGCCGCCCTGTCGACGCGCCCGGTGCGGGTGTCCGGTGCGGCGGAAACTCGATGAACGACAAGGCCGCCAGCGACAACAGCGCCACCCCGATCAATGCAATGTAGGCTCCCGCAAAGGGCACACCGAAGGCGCCTTTTGTGGCGCTGGCGAGGTTGGGTCCTGTGAAGGCGCCGATGATGCCACCCGCAAGCACGAGCGAGATGGCCTTCTCCTTGAACGCCGGCGCCACCAGTTCGGGGCCAGCGAAGCGATAGAGCTGGCCGTTTGCGCTGTAGAAGCCAGCAGCCAACGTCGACGCCACGAGCAGCCAGAACTGCCGAGTGCTGACGGCGAGCGCACACGACGCGGCCGTCGCGGCGGCGACCAGCAGGCCGATCTGGAACGACCGCTTGCGCCCCAGGTGCGCCTGGACCCGGGCCACGATCGGCGCGCTCAGCGCACCGCCCACCACGTAGCCGGTGACTGGAAGGGTCGCCATCCATCCAACCGGCGCGAGTGCCAGCCCGACCAGGCCATTGATGGCGATGAAGGTCACGTTATTGGTCAGGAACAGGCCCTGGCAAAGCGCCAGCAGTAGCAGATGGCGATTCATGTGTGCATGATCGCACTGACTTCGCGTCAACCCGGGTGCAGGGTGCGCGCGTTGAGTCCATCATGGTGCGCCGATGCACCAAGGGAACTAACGTGCCAACGGCATGCTCCTTGCAAAGATGCATGTCGATCTGGCCGCTGATCCGCAGATGGCCTTCGCATGGAATGACGCACTCTTGATGCCACGACGCTGATATCAAGGAAAGCTCTGATGGAGCCCCGCCGCGAGTTGCGGCTCGGTGGATAGGACTTCATCAGATCTTCCCGGCAGATGCAGGCTTTGCTCGCCTGCGCCTGCACTCCGTATGTATTTGGAGGTCAGCAGCATGAGCGTCATCAGCAATTTCGCAGCCCGCTACGAGCGCACGCGCGAAGAGGAAATGTCCCTCGAGGACTACCTCGCCGAATGCAAGCGCAATCCGATCGCCTATGCCACCGCGGCCGAGCGCATGCTCAAGGCGATCGGCGAGCCGCAGCAGGTGGACACGCGCAACGACCCGCGCCTGTCACGCCTGTTCGCCAACAAGGTCATCAAGATCTACCCGGCCTTTGCCGAGTTCTACGGCATGGAAGATGCCATCGAGCAGGTGGTGTCCTACTTCCGCCATGCCGCGCAGGGCCTCGAAGAGAAGAAGCAGATCCTCTACCTGCTGGGTCCGGTGGGTGGCGGCAAGAGCTCGATCGCCGAGCGGCTGAAACAGCTGATGCAGGAAGTGCCGTTCTACGCGATCAAGGGGTCGCCGGTGAATGAGTCGCCGCTCGGCCTGTTCGATCCGGGCGAGGACGGCGAGCTGCTGGAAACCGAATACGGCATCCCCCGCCGTTATCTCAACCGGATCCTGTCGCCGTGGGCCGTCAAGCGGCTTGAAGAGTTCGGCGGCGATATCCGCCAATTCAAGGTCGTGAAGCGCCACCCGAGCATCCTCAAGCAGATCGGCATTGCCAAGACCGAGCCGGGCGACGAGAACAACCAAGACATCAGTTCGCTTGTCGGCAAGGTCGATATCCGCAAGCTCGAGACCTATGCCCAGGACGACCCCGATGCCTACAGCTACTCCGGCGGCCTGTGCCTGGCGAACCAGGGCCTGCTCGAGTTCGTCGAGATGTTCAAGGCGCCCATCAAGGTGCTGCACCCGCTGCTGACGGCCACCCAGGAAAGCAACTTCAAGGGCACCGAAGGTTTTGGTGCCATCCCGTTCGACGGCATCGTGCTGGCGCACAGCAACGAGAGCGAGTGGAAGGCGTTTCGCAACAACAAGAACAACGAGGCCTTCCTCGACCGCATCTACATCGTCAAGGTGCCGTACTGCCTGCGAGTGAGCGAAGAGGTCAAGATCTACGAGAAGCTGCTTCGCGGCTCGTCGCTGGCGGCGGCCACCTGCGCACCGGGCACGCTCAAGATGATGAGCCAGTTCGCGATCCTGACGCGGCTGAAGGAGCCGGAGAACTCGTCGCTGTTCTCCAAGATGCAGGTCTACGACGGCGAGAACCTGAAGGACACCGACCCGCGCGCCAAGAGCTACCAGGAATACCGTGACTATGCGGGCGTCGACGAGGGCATGAGCGGCATCTCGACGCGCTTTGCCTACAAGATCCTGAGCAAGGTCTTCAACTTCGATTCCGCCGAGGTCGCAGCCAACCCCGTGCACCTGATGTACGTGCTCGAACAACAGATCGAGCGCGAGCAGTTCCCGGCAGAGACCGAGCAGAAGTACCTCGGCTTCATCAAGGAGCACCTGGCGACGCGCTACGCGGAGTTCATCGGCAAGGAGATCCAGACCGCGTACCTCGAGAGCTACAGCGAGTACGGCCAGAACATCTTCGACCGCTACGTCACCTATGCCGACTACTGGATCCAGGATCACGAGTACCGCGACACCGACACCGGCGAGGTCTTCGACCGCGCGAGCCTGAACGGCGAACTCGAGAAGATCGAGAAGCCGGCCGGCATCGCCAATCCGAAGGACTTCCGCAACGAGATCGTCAACTTCGTCCTTCGTGCGCGCGCCAACAACCAGGGCAACAACCCGGTATGGACAAGCTACGAGAAGCTGCGCACGGTGATCGAGAAGAAGATGTTCTCGAACACCGAAGAGTTGCTCCCGGTCATCAGCTTCAACGCCAAGGCCAGCGCGGACGAAGCCAAGAAGCACGAGGATTTCGTCACCCGCATGGTGGCCAAGGGCTACACGCCCAAGCAGGTGCGGTTGCTGTGCGAGTGGTACCTGCGCGTGCGCAAGAGCAGCTGATGCTCGAGGCCGCAGCAGTGCAAGACACGGCAATCAGGCGGGCGCCGCACACCGCATCGGGGGGCACATGATCGGCATCATCGACCGGCGACTGGCGGGCAAGAACAAGTCCATCGGCAACCGCGAGCGTTTCCTGCGCCGCTACAAGGACCAAGTCAAGGAAGCCGTCAAGCGCGCGATCGACGGCCGTGGCATCCGCGATATCGAGCGCGGCGAGGACATCCACATCCCGCGCAAGGACATCAGCGAACCCGTCTTCGGCCACGGCCAGGGTGGCGTGCGCGAGGTCGTGCACCCCGGCAACAAGGACTTCGTCCGTGGCGACCGGATCGAGCGGCCCAAGGGCGGGCAGGGCGGCGGCAGCGGCAAAGGCGAGGCCAGCGATTCGGGCGAGGGCGAAGACGACTTCGTCTTCTCGCTCAGCAAGGAAGAGTTCATGCAGGTCTTCTTCGAGGACCTGGCCTTGCCGCACCTGATCCGCACGCAGCTCGCCGAGACACCGGAATGGAAGACGCACCGCGCCGGCTACAGCAGCGACGGTACGCCGAACAACCTGCATGTGGTGCGCTCGATGCGCGGCGCGATCGGCCGGCGCATCGCCATCGGCGCCGGCGCACGCGGGGAATTGAAGGCCCTGGAAGATCACCTCGCGGTGCTGATGCGCAGCAAGGGCGACTCGGCGATCGACCGCGAGATCAAGGAGGTCGAGGTCGCGATCGAGGCGCTGCGCGCGCGCATCGCGCGCATTCCCTATCTCGATCCGATCGACCTGCGCTTTCGCAACCGCGTTCGTGTGCCGGTGCCCACCAGCAAGGCCGTGATGTTCTGCCTGATGGACGTGTCGGGCTCGATGGACGAGCAGCGCAAGGAGCTCAGCAAGCGATTCTTCATCCTGCTGTACATGTTCCTCACGCGCCACTACGAGAAGATCGAGATCGTCTTCATCCGCCACCACACGCAGGCACAGGAAGTGGACGAGGAGAATTTCTTCCACGCGCGCGAAACCGGCGGCACCGTGGTGAGCAGCGCGCTCGTCTTGATGGAGGAGATCATCAAGGCGCGCTACAGCCCGAGCGAGTGGAACATCTACGGCGCGCAGGCCAGCGACGGTGATAACTGGCACCACGACAGTGGCCGCTGCCGCGAGCTGCTGTCCGAGAAGATCCTGCCGCTCGTGCGCTACTACGCTTATGTGCAGGTGGCCGACGAGGAGCAGAACCTCTGGCAGGAATATACGCAGCTGCAGGAGTCGCACCGCCACTTCGCGATGCGCAAGGCCACCGACGCGAGCCAGATTTACCCGGTCTTTCGCGACCTCTTCAAGAAGGAAGGGGCGCAGGCGGCATGATCGTGCGCAACGGCACAACGGAGATTGCATGACGAAGCTGGAGCATCCCCTGGCGCCCGGGCCGCGGCCGGCTGCGCCGCTGCCTGGCCCGAGCGACTGGACCTTCGACCTGATCGAGGATTACCACAAGGTGATTCGCGAGACGGCCGCGCGTTTCGGTCTGGAGACCTACCCGAACCAGCTCGAGATCATCACCGCAGAGCAAATGATGGACGCCTACGCCAGCGTGGGCATGCCTGTGAATTACAGGCACTGGAGCTACGGCAAGGAGTTCATCTCGACCGAGAAGAACTACAAGCGTGGCCACATGGGCCTGGCCTACGAGATCGTCATCAACTCCAACCCCTGCATCAGTTACCTGATGGAGGAAAACACGATGGCGATGCAGGCGCTCGTCATTGCGCATGCCGCCTACGGCCACAACAGCTTCTTCAAGGGCAACTATCTCTTTCGCATGTGGACCGATGCGGCGTCGATCATCGACTACCTCGTCTATGCCAAGAACTACGTGGCGGCCTGCGAAGAGAAGCACGGCATGGACCACGTCGAGTCCTTTCTCGACTCCTGCCATGCGCTGTCGAACCATGGTGTCGACCGTTATCGCCGACCGACCCGCAAGTCGCTCGCGCAGGAGCTTTCCGAGCGCAAGGACCGCGAGGCGTATGCCCAGCGGCAGGTCAACGATCTGTGGCGCACATTGCCTCCACGCGCCGACAAGAGCGAAGGCGAGAAGGAGTCGCGCAGGTTTCCCGACGAGCCGCAGGAGAACATCCTGTACTTCATCGAGAAGAACGCGCCGCTGCTCGAGCCGTGGCAGCGCGAAATCGTGCGCATCGTGCGCAAGGTGTCGCAATATTTCTATCCGCAGCGCCAGACCCAGGTCATGAACGAAGGCTGGGCCACGTTCTGGCACCACAAGCTGCTGAATACGATGTACGACGATGGCTGGCTCACAGATGGGGTGATGATCGAGTGGCTCAAGTCGCATACCAACGTCGTCTACCAGCCGCCCGTCGGCCACCGCGCCTACAGCGGCATCAATCCCTATGCGCTGGGGTTCGCGATGTACACCGATATCAAGCGCATCTGCGATGACCCGACCGACGAGGACCGCGCCTGGTTCCCGCAGATCGCCGGGACGCCGTGGTTGCCCGTGCTGCACGAGGCGATGCACAACTACAAGGACGAAAGCTTCGTGGGCCAGTACCTGAGCCCGAAGCTGATGCGCGACCTGCGCCTCTTTGCGATCCGCGACGACGAGAAGGAAGATGAACTCGAAGTCGCCGCGATCCACGACGACGCCGGCTACCGGGGTGTTCGTGAATCCTTGAGCCGCCAGTACGACCTTGGATCGCGCGAGCCCAACATCCAGGTTTGGAACGTCAACCTGCGCGGTGACCGCTCACTCACATTGCGCCACTTCCAGCACAATGATCGTCCGTTGCACGAGACGGCACAGGAGGTGCTGAAGCATGTCGCCCGCCTGTGGGGCTTCGGCGTCCAGCTCGAGAGCGTGAACGCCAAGGGTGACGTGACGCAGCGGCACAGCGTGCCGGCGCCTGCCCAGGTGTGATCTCGGACACCGGCGCTGGGCAAGCGAGCCTTGCCCAGCGCCGGCAGTATTTCAGGGTGCCGTGAGGTAGTCCGCCCAATTCAGACCGGGCATCGATGCCGTGGCCGTCGTCGCACCCGCCGGCAGGAACTCGAGGTCGAACGTGGCTGCGCTGCGGGCCGTGAGCCGCACGGTATCCCCCGCCGCGTCGCGCAGACGCACGGCGCCTGAAGCCGGCGCCTGCGCGCCCGTGGCTGAGAACGAGCCGGCGGCGCTGATCGAGTAGGTCTGGCCGCCAATGCCGATCCCGCCGTCGAGATCGAAGACATCGCCGCTTGCACCCGATAGACCGTAGATGTCGAAATCGTAGATCTCGGAATGGCCGCCGACCGAGACGGTCGTCGCGCGGTAGCTCATCCGGTTGCGGTCCGACGCACCTTCGGGGCGTGACCAGAGGCGGATGCTTCCATCGTAGGTGCCGTAGCCCGCCACGGTGAAGGCGGTGACCGTGATGGTGGCGTCGACCGCCGTGGCGTTGTCGGCGCTGTCGAGCTCGATTGCATTCACGGCAAGCGTGAAGCTGCCCGAGATGGCTGGGAGTCCGGCATCCACGACGCAGTTGGTGGCCGAGATCGACAGTGAATCGCCGGCACTCAGCTTGCCGTCTCCGTCGGCATCGTTTCCGGAAACGGTTCCGGTACCGCCGACGTTCAGGCAGGTGAGGGCCTCGCTGCGCACCACCTCGGCTGTCTCGCGGCGCGCTGCGGACGCCGCACCCAGGCGCAACAGCACACGCGCGACACGCGCGTTCACCGGCGCGGTGATCGTGGGCGAGCGAAGCATCTGCGACTGCTCCAGCCTGCCGGTGACGTCGAACGCACCATCGCCCGACACGCTCAGCACGGCCCGTGCAAGCGCCCCGCCTTGCGCGTCCAGCGCTTCGGCAAAAACGTCCGACCCGGCCGATGCCGACACGGTACGCACTGCCGTCGGCACCACGACTGGCGGCGCGTCGCTGCTGCCGCCACCGCCGCACGCCGCCAAGGCTGCAGCCGCAAGCGCCGGTATGGCCCGACGCGACAGAACACGAAGGCTGATCGCTCTCTTGTACATGGTGACCTCCAACCTTGGCGGCACGGGACGCGCCTGCATGGCAAATCGACCGAACCGTTATGGAGTGTCGCGCATCGGCTGCGCAGCGCATTGCGCGCTCGCAACGAAACACTTCGGCAAACCCGGATGACCAGGGTCGGGCGACCATCGCCCGCGGGTTACAGGGTGAAGATCTTGCCCGGATTCATGATGTTCTTCGGGTCGAGTGCGCGCTTCACGGTGCGCATCAAGTCCACCGTGCCGAGGCCGGCCTCATCGACCAGGAAGCCCATCTTGTGCAGCCCGATGCCATGCTCGCCGGTGCAGGTGCCTTCGAGGCTGATGGCGTGCGTCACGAGCTGCAGGTTCAGGCGTTCAGCCAGCTCGCGCTGGTCTGGCCGGTCTTCGCGCACCATGTAGGCGATGTGAAAGTTGCCGTCGCCGACGTGGCCGACGATGTAGTACGGCAGACCGGCTTCGTCGGCCTGCGTCACGGCTAGGCCGATGCATTCGGCCAGGCGCGAGATTGGCACGCAGGTGTCGGTCGTGACGGTGCGGGTGCCAGGATTGGCCGACATGCCTGCAAAGTAGGCGCGGTGGCGAGCCGCCCACAGGCGCGTTCGCTCCTCTGGTGTGGTGGCCCACTGAAAACCCTCGCCGCCATGGTCGTCGGCGATCGACTGGACGATCTCGGCCTGTTCCTTGACACCGGCCTCGCTGCCGTGGAACTCCATCAGCAGCATGGGCGCCTCGCGCAATGCCAGCTTGTCGTGCCGATTGACGTAGCGCACGGCATTGGCGTCGAGCAGTTCGCAGCGCGCGATCGGCACACCCATCTGGATGACCTGGATCGTGGCCTGCACCGCCGCATCCACGCTCGGGAAATGACACACCGCGGCGCTGACCGCCTCTGGCAGTGGGTAGAGCTTGAGGGTCACCGCAGTCATGACGCCGAGCGTGCCTTCGCTGCCGACGAAGAGCCGCGTCAGGTCGTAGCCGGCGCTGGACTTCTTGGCACGGGTTCCGGTACGGACGATGTCGCCGCCGGCGGTGACCACCTCGAGAGCCAGCACGTTTTCCCGCATCGTGCCGTAACGCACCGCATTCGTGCCGCTGGCCCGGGTGGCGGCCATGCCGCCCAACGTGGCATTGGCGCCTGGGTCGATCGGGAAGAACAGGCCGGTCTCGCGGATCTCGCGGTTGAGCTGCTCGCGCGTGACGCCCGGCTGCACGGTGACGGTCAGGTCCTCGGCATTCACGCGCAGCACCTTGTCCATGCGGCCCAGGTCCACGCTCACGCCGCCCTGCACGGCCAGCAGGTGCCCTTCCAGTGACGAGCCGACGCCGAACGGGATCACCGGCACGGCGTGCTCTTGTGCCAGCCGCACCACCGCGGCGACATCGTCGGTGCTCTCGCAGAACACCACCACCTCGGGCGGGGTCACCGGGAACGGCGACTCATCGCGGCCATGCTGCTCACGCACGGCCGATGAGGTCGTGCAGCGCTCGCCGAAACGCTCGCGCAGCGACGCGAGCATCGCGGCCGGCACCAGGCGAGGCTTCACCGCGGGGTGAATGTGGTCGGGCAACGGCGCGTTCATGGCAGGCTCCTTCAGCGGAGTGCGGATTCTAGGCAACCCGCTCACATTGCCAGCGGCGGCGGCATACGCAGGAAGGGACGTTCAGTGCCGCGCAGCCGCGGCGCGTCGGCCGGCCCTTCAGAAGCCGACAGTCGATTCGCCGACGTCGATCCGGACCAGGGGCCTGCCCAGGGCCCCCGCTGCCGCGCGCGCGAAGGAGGCCGACCAGGCGATATCGTCCAGGCCGCGGGTGCCCGCCGCCTGGACGATCGCTAGCAGCTTGTCGGCAAAAAGGACTTTCCCGCTGGCACGTGCCGGCTCGCAGCCCAGCCGTACGAACTCGTCGTCCAGCCACGCGCGGGCGGCTTCGGGCGCCATCGGGTCCGGCACCGCCAGAACAAACTCGTCGTCTGCTATCCGAACGATCACTTGCTGACGCATGTGGCCTCCTTCAAAAGATCCGAAACCCCTTCGAAACTAACCGGCGCGCCTCGGCGCGGGTCTGCCGAGCGTCAAGAGAGTGTGCTTTGTATGCCAGGGGCACAATGGCATGACCATGGGACAAAGACTGACGCAGATTGCCACACGCACCGGTGACGATGGCACCACGGGTCTGGGGGACGGCACCAGGGTGCCCAAGGACCACCTGCGCGTGCAGGCAATGGGTGATGTCGACGAACTGAACTCCGGGTTGGGCGTGCTGCTGGCCGAGCCGCTGCCGATGGACGTGCGTGAGTTGCTGGTGACCATGCAGCACGAACTCTTCAATCTGGGTGGCGAGCTCTCGATCCCCGGCTACGCGCTGCTCAAGCCCGAGGCCGTGGTGCGGCTGGACGCGGCGCTCGCCCATTACAACGCCCGGTTGCCGCCGCTCAAGGAATTCATCCTGCCTGCCGGCACCCGCAGCGCCGCGCTCGCGCATGTGGCCCGTACCGTCGCGCGCCGCGCCGAACGGGCGGTTGTCGCCCTGGCGGCGCAGACCGAGGTCAACCAAGCCCCGCGCCAGTATCTGAACCGGCTCAGCGATCTGATGTTTGTACTTGCTCGCGTCTTGAACCGCGCGAATCTTGATGGACTTGGCGGCGACGACGTGTACTGGCAGAGCGCGCGTCTGGCGCGGGATGCGACGTAGCGCACGACCAGCCGTCTCCCGCGCGGCGTGCGAGCGTCACCCTGCGGCAGCGACCGCCGTCGCGCCCTTAACCGCCTTTGACCGTGTGAACGCCGCCGCGCCCCTGGTCACGGCACCACGGCGGGCGAGCCCGATACCGAGCGCGCCTTTTCCACGTCGTGCAGCAACCGCCCGACGACGAGCCGCATCACGTGGTAGCCGAGCTTGGGGTTCTGGTAATACAGCTGCGCCATGCCATCGGCCGACAGGCTGTACAGCGTGCAGTCGCTCTCGCATGCCAAGGTGAGCGTGCGCCGGTTGTCCGGCGCGAAGAGGCCGATTTCGCCCGCCAGCGTGCCAGGGCCGAGCAACTCGCCATGTTCGACCAGACGCAGGGTGCCGGCCTGCACATAGACCATCTCGGTCGCGACGTCGCCCTTGGACCACAGCGTTTCGCCCGCCTTGGCCTCGCGCCGCGTCATGTGCGGCAGCAGCCACTCGCCGACAGGCGAGTCC
>JAHECD010000107.1 GCA_024641945.1 Rubrivivax sp.
CGGTCGGCCGCGTGCCGCTGCGCCGATTCCTGCAACCGCAGGAGATCGCGCACCTGGCGGTCTATCTCGCGTCGGCCGAGTCCGACGGCATGACCGGCCAGACGATCGCGCTCGACGGCGGGATGGTGCTGGTGTGACCGCGGCTTGCGGCTGACCGGCCGGCGGCGAAAGATCGCTCGCGGACCATTGCCGACGTTCGCGTTCGAAGCCTTGTGCGGGATCAGGGCGCCGGGGCGCTCTCTTGCGCTCATGTCCCCCGGGTCGGCCTGCGGCCGACCCTCCTCCTTTACTTCGCTCCAGAGAACGCCCCGCCACCCTGATCCGAGACGCGTGGGCGGTTCGACGGTGGCGCGCCAACCCGGTGTCTGGCCGAGGACGGCGGGCGAGTGCCGCAGCGAAGTAAAGGAGGAGGGCTGGGCGCAGCCCAGTCCGGGGGACATGAGCGGAGGCACTCGCGCGGCGGCCTCGGCCCGCGCAATGTCGCAGGCGCACTGCACGAAAGGCAGCAAAGGGCCGTGAACAGCCGATCAAACCAAATGGTCGGGACCCACTGGGCGACTGTAAATCGTGAACGCGCCCCTTGCCCGTCAGCGTTCGTATTCGCTCATCGGCACGCAGCTGCAGAAGAGGTTGCGGTCGCCGTAGACGTTGTCCACGCGCCCCACCGGGGGCCAGTATTTCTGCCGTCGCAGCGAAGCCAACGGGAAGGCGGCTTCCTCACGGCTGTAGGGCAGGGTCCACTCGGCGCCGAGCAGGGCCTCGGCCGTGTGCGGCGCATTCTTCAGCGGATTGGCGTCGCGTGGCCACTCGCCGCGCTCGATGCGCGCGATCTCGGCGCGGATCGCGATCATCGCGTCGCAGAAGCGGTCGAGCTCGGCCTTCGGCTCGCTCTCGGTGGGTTCCACCATCAGCGTGCCGGCGACCGGGAAGCTCAGTGTCGGCGCATGGAAGCCGTAGTCGATCAGGCGCTTGGCCACGTCCTCGGCGCCGATGCCCGACGTCTCCTTCAACGGGCGCAGGTCGAGGATGCATTCGTGCGCGACGCCACCGCCCTTCAGGCCGGCCACATCGCTGCTGAACTGCACCTCGTAGTGGCTGGCGAGCCGCGCCGCCACATAGTTGGCTGAAAGGATGGCCACCTCGGTGGCATCGCGCAGTGCGTCGGCACCCATCATGCGCACGTACATCCAGCTGATCGGCAGCACGCCGGCGTTGCCGAGCGGCGCGGCCGACACCGCGCCCACGGCCTGCGCCGATCGTCGGTCGTCAGGCAGTGCCGGGTGGCCCGGCAGGAACGGCACCAGGTCCTCGACCACACACACCGGGCCGACGCCGGGGCCGCCCCCGCCGTGCGGGATGCAGAACGTCTTGTGCAGGTTGAGGTGGCTCACGTCGCCGCCAAACTCGCCCGGCGCGGCCACGCCGACGAGCGCGTTCATGTTCGCGCCATCGACGTACACCCGGCCGCCGTGCCGGTGCACGATCTCGCAAAGCTCCTTGACCCGCGCCTCGAAGACGCCGTAGGTCGACGGATACGTGATCATCACCGCGGCCAGTTGCGCGGCATGTTGCGTGCACTTGGCCGTGAGGTCGTCGAGGTCGACGTTGCCGTGGGCGTCGCACTTCACCACGACCACGCTCATGCCGGCCATCTGTGCGCTGGCCGGGTTGGTGCCGTGTGCGCTCTCGGGGATCAGGCAGACGGTACGCTGGCTGTCGCCGCGCGAAGCGTGCCAGGCCCTGATGATCAGCAGGCCGGCATATTCACCCTGCGATCCCGCATTCGGCTGCAGGCTGATGCCGGCGTAACCGGTGGCCTGGCACAGCCACGCGGTGAGCTGATCGTTCAGCGCCCAGCAGCCCGCCAGCTGGTCGGCCGGTGCAAAGGGGTGCAGGTTGGCAAATTCGGGCCAGGTGACCGGAATCATCTCGCTCGTGGCGTTGAGTTTCATCGTGCAGGAGCCGAGCGGGATCATGCTGCGGTCGAGCGCGAGGTCCTTGTCGGCGAGGCTGCGGATGTAACGCAGCATCTCGGTTTCGCTGTGGTGCGTGTTGAAGACCGGGTGGGTGAGGAAGTCGCTGGTGCGACGCAGGTGGGCCGGGATCATCGGCTCGATGCCGTTGTCGAAAGCGGCCACCTCGGGCAGCGTCTGGCCGTCGGTGGCGAACCACGACCACAGCGCGGCGATGTCGCCACGCGTGGTGGTCTCGTCGAGCGCGATGCCCAGGTGTCTGTCGGACAGCCGGCGCAGGTTGGCGCCGCCGTCGAGCGCGCGCTGCAGAATCGTTGCCGTGGCATCGCCGGTCTCGACCAGGAGGGTGTCGAACGCGCACGGCGTCACGATCTTGTGGCCGAGCGATTTCAGGCCCTCGGCCAGCACCGCGGTGAAGCTCGCGATGCGCTGGGCAATTCGCTTGAGCCCCTGCGGCCCGTGGTAGACCGCGTACATGCTGGCCATGACTGCGAGCAGCACCTGCGCCGTGCAGATGTTGGAGGTGGCTTTCTCGCGCCGGATGTGCTGCTCGCGGGTCTGAAGCGCCAGGCGGTAGGCGGGGTGGCCGTGCACGTCCACGCTGACGCCGACCAGCCGGCCGGGCATCGAGCGCTTGAATTCGTCGCGGCACGCGAGATAGGCCGCGTGCGGGCCGCCGGCGGCCATCGGCACGCCGAAACGCTGTGTATTGCCGACGACGATGTCGGCCCCGAATTCGCCCGGCGGCACCAGCAGCGTGAGCGCGAGCAGATCGGCTGCGACGATGAACGCGGCCTGCCTGGCGTGCGCCGCTTCGACCTGCGGCTTCAGGTCGTGGATCAGCCCGGTGGTCGAGGGGTACTGTGCGACGACGGCGAAATAGTCGTGCTGCTGCATCAACTCGGGCGCCATGCCCACGAGCACGTTCAGCCCGAGCGGCGCGGCACGTGTGCGGATGACTTCGATCGTCTGCGGGTGGCAATCGCCCGCGACGATGACCGTGTCGGACTTCGACTTGACGCTGCGCCGCGCCAGCGTCATCGCCTCGGCGGCGGCGGTGGCCTCGTCGAGCATCGACGCGTTGGCGATGGCCATGCCGGTGAGGTCGCACACCATGGTCTGGAAGTTCACCAGCGCTTCCATCCGGCCCTGCGAGATCTCGGCCTGGTAGGGTGTGTAGGCGGTGTACCAGGCCGGGTTCTCGAGGATGTTGCGCTGGATGACACCCGGCGTGAACGTGCCGTGGTAACCCTGCCCGAGGTGGCTGCGCAGCACGCGGTTCTTCGATGCGAGCGCCCTGATCTCGTCGAGCGCCTGTGCCTCGGTCACGGGCGCCGGCAGCGCCATGGGTCGCGTACGGGCGATCGATTTCGGAACGATCGCCTCGATCAGCGCGCGCCGCGAGGCGGCGCCGATGGCCGACAGCATGGCGGCTTCGTCGTCGGGCGTCGGGCCGATGTGGCGCGTTGCGAACTCGGCGGCATGTTCCAGGTCGGGCAAAGGCTTGGTGGCGGTCTTCAACATGGCGGCAGGTCTCGTGCAGGATCGGGGGGGGGCGTGCGCGACGGCGCAGGCCAGGCTCACACGCTCAAAGCGTCTTGAGCAGCGCGTCGTAACCCGGCGGGTCCATCAGGCGGTCGAACTCGGCCATGTCGGTGATGTGGACCTTGAAGAACCAGCCGTTGCCCATGGGGTCGCTGTTGGCGAGCGACGGGTCGGCGCGCAACGCTTCGTTGACCTCGACGATCTCGCCGCTGACGGGCATCTTGACGTCGGCCGCGGCTTTGACGGATTCGACGACACCGGCCGCGTCGCCTTGCTTGAGCGTGGCGCCGACCTCGGGCAGGTCGATGAAGACCACGTCGCCGAGCGCATCCTGCGCATGCTGCGTGATGCCGACGACGGCGGCTTCGTGGTCCTCGATATTGATCCACTCGTGGTCGGGCGTGAACATGGTCGTCATGGGCGTTCTCCTTGTGGGTGGGGTCGGTGATTCGATGGGCGGCCGCAAAGACAGATATCCGCTCGGCCGCGATGGTTCAGCCGCGGTAATAGCGGGTCGGGTTGAAGGGCATGGAAGTCACGCGCATCGGCACGCGCTTGCCGCGCACTTCGGCGTACACCTCGTGCTGCGGGGCGGCGTGCTCGGCGCCGAGATAGGCCATCGCGATCGGTTGGTTGACGGTGGGCGCGAGCGTGCCGCTCGTCACGTGGCCGAGCTTGCGGCCCGAGGCGTCGACGATCGCGGTGCCCTCGCGCACCGGAACGCGCTCCAGGCCGACGAGGCCGACGCGCTTGCGCAGCGTGCCGCCGGCCAGTTGCCGCTCGATGACCGAGGCGCCGGGGTAGCCGCCAGCGCGCGCGCCGCCCGGCCTGCGCACCTTCTGGATGGCCCAGGTGAGACTGGCTTCCACGGGCGTGGTCTGCGCGTCGATGTCGTGCCCGTACAGGCACAGCCCGGCCTCCAGCCGCAGCGTGTCGCGCGCTCCGAGGCCGGCGGGGCGGACCTCGGGTTCGGCGAGCAGCGCACGCGCCAGTGCCTCGGCGGCGGCTGCTGGCACCGAGATCTCGAAGCCGTCTTCGCCGGTATAGCCCGACCTTGTGACGAAACAATCGGCCCCCGCGAGCACGAACGCGCCGCCGGTCATGAAGGTGAGGGCGTTGACGCCGGGATTCAGCCGCGCCAGCGCCGCGACCGCCTTCGGGCCCTGCAAGGCGAGCAGCGCGCGGTCGGGCAGCGGAATCACCGTGCAGCGGTGGCCGATGTTCGTGATCAGGTGCGTCGTGTCGGCGTCCTTGCAGGCCGCATTGACGATGACGAAGAGGTCGCCTTCGCGGCGCGTGATCATCAGGTCGTCGAGCAGGCCGCCGACGGGATTGGTGAAGAGTGCATAACGCTGCTTGCCCACGGCGAGGTCCACCACGTCGACCGGCACCAAGGTCTCGAGCGCGGCCGCGGCGTCGTCGCCCGAAAGGCGCAACTGGCCCATGTGCGAGACGTCGAACAGCGCGGCGGACTCGCGGCACCATTTGTGCTCGGCCATCAGGCCGGCGCCGTATTGCACCGGCATCTCGTAACCAGCAAACGGCACCATGCGCGCCCCGAGTTCGAGGTGCAGCGCGTGCAGCGGGGTCTTCTGGAGGTCGGTGGACATGGCGGTCTCCTTGGCGGGTCCTTGAAGGCCATCGACGAAGGCTCGATGGCTCCGGGCCGCGCTGTCCGCTTTACCTGAGAGATTCGGTCGAGGTGCACCGCAAACGTTGCCGGCCACCCCGCCTTGCCCCTTCGGTGGGCCACCTCGGGGGCGGCCTCTCTCCAGCGAGGAAACGAATCAGTCCTTTTGCCTGAGCGTTACACCGCATCTTGACCGGCTTCGCCTTCGGCGGCCCCGTGCGGGGCTCTCTCCTGATGAAGCTCAGTGTATCAGCCACGCAGGGCCGGATCGGTCGTGCGGCACCCTGTCGAGACCGGTTTCGACGAGGACCGCGCGAGCGGCGGTGGCGACCGGTGCGCCCGCCCTGGCCGGCGCGTCGCTGGGTGCTCAGGACTGCTCGACGCCGAGGCGCCGGCGCAGCCGGCGCACCGCACTGTCGATGGTGGTCAGCACCGGCAGGCCGGTACGTGCCGCCACCATGGGCGCAGCGCGCGCCAGGCTGAACTGGGCCAGCGCGATGACGCGGCAGCCGGCATCGGCCAGCGTCTGCGCAGCGTGGGTCGCCAGCGTGTCGTGGTGCGCCAGGTCGCCGCGCTGCAAGGCCTCCAAGGCGCCGTCGGCCAGCGCCGTGCGCACGGCGGTGCCGGCTGGAAACTCCGGCGGCATCGACAGCAGCGTCGGGCCGAAGGTGGCGACCAGGCCGATGGGGGCGCCGCCGGCCAGCTCGGTCGCGTCGTCGATCATGGCCTCGTTCGGGCGCAGCACCGGGATCGTCGGGTGCTTGCGTGCCGCGGATTCGATGCAGGGGCCGAAAGCCGAGCACGTGAACAGGATCGCATCGGCGCCGGTGTCCACGGCGTAGTCGGCCAGCACCACGAAGCGCGCGGTCATCGCATCGTCGAGACGGCCGCCGCTGGTGGCGAGGTCGGCCGACAGGCTGTCGTCGAGCAGGTTCATGCGGGTGGCTTCGGGCCAGTCGCGCGCCAGTGCCTCGTTCACTGGCGCGACGCTCAGTGCCAGGGCATGGATCAGGGCAATGCGGGTCATCGTGGGGGCATCCTTGGCCTTCGTCGCACTCGAGCGCCTGCGCGGTGGCTGCACGGACCGTTTCGGCGACGCGGCGCTCGGCTAGTATGCCGCCATGGTGGACGACATTGCCGGCCTGCGCCGGGTGCTCGATGGTTGCCGGACGATCGCGGTCGTCGGCCTTTCGGCCGAGTGGCACCGGCCGAGCTATTTCGCGGCCAAATACATGCAGCAGCAGGGCTACCGCATCGTGCCGGTGAATCCGCGCTACGACGCCATCCTCGGCGAGCGTTGTTATGCGAGCCTGGAGGAGATCCCCTTTGCCGTCGACATGGTCGATGTCTTCCGCAAGGCGGCCGACGTGCCGCCGGTCGCACGCAGCGCGGTGGCGATCGGTGCCCGCTGCCTCTGGCAGCAGCTCGGCGTGCACAGCGCCGAAGGTGTGCAGATCGCCACCGATGGCGGGCTCGATGCGGTGGTCGACCGCTGCGTGAAGATCGAACATGCGCGCCTCTTCGGCGGGCTGAACTGGGTGGGCGTGAATACACGCGTGATTTCCGCGCGGCGGCCGGCGAGGCCCTGACATGGCGGACCACGTTTTCAAGCCCGAGACCCTGGCCATCCATGCCGGGCAGATTCCCGACGCCGTGACCGGCGCACGCGCGCTGCCGATCTACCAGACCACGAGCTTCGTCTTCGACAGCGCCGACCATGCGGCGAGCCTGTTCAACCTGCAGACCTTCGGCAACGTCTATTCGCGCCTGAGCAACCCCACCGTGGCCGCGCTCGAAGAGCGTGTGGCCGCACTCGAAGGCGCGCGCGCGGCGATGGCCTGCGCGTCGGGCATGGCGGCGGAATCGGTCGCGCTGACGACACTGCTGCAGGCGGGTGACCACGTGGTGGCCGCCGGCGCGCTGTATGGCGGCACGGTGACGATGCTGGCGGTCAACCTGCGCAAGTTCGGCATCGAAACGACCTTCGTCGATGCTGCCGACCCGGGTGCCTTTGCCGCGGCGATGCGGCCGAATACCCGCGCGGTCTTCGCCGAGACGCTGGGCAATCCGAGCCTGGTGGTGCTCGACATCGCCGCGGTGGCCGAGGTCGCACACGCGCATGGCGTGCCGTTGATCGTCGACAACACGGTGCCGAGCCCGTTCCTGTGCAACCCGGTCGCGTTGGGTGCCGACATCGTCATCCATTCGGCCACCAAATATCTCGCCGGCCACGGCACCACGCTCGCCGGCGTGATCGTCGAAGGTGGCGTGACGAGGGACGGGTTCCGCTGGGACAACGGCAAGTTTCCGGGCATGACCGAGCCGTCGCCGGGTTACCACGGCGTGAAGTTCCTCGAGACCTTCGGCGATTTCGCCTTCACGATGCGCTGCCGCATGGAAGGCCTGCGGGTACACGGCGCGAGCCTGAGCCCGATGAGCGCGTGGCAGATCCTGCAGGGCGTCGAGACGCTGCACGTGCGCATGGAGCGTCATTGCAGCAATGCGCTGGCCGTGGCGCGCCACCTGCAGGCGCATCCCGCCGTCGGCTGGGTGAACTATCCCGGCCTGGAAGACCACCCGCAACATGCATTGATGCAGCGCCAGATGCGCGGCGCGTCGGGCCTGCTGGCTTTCGGTGTCAAGGGCGGGATGGCGAACGGCGTGCGCTTCATCGAGAGCGCACAGTTCATGAGCCACCTCGTCAACATCGGCGACACCCGCACGCTCATCAGCCACCCCGCCAGCACCACGCACCGCCAGCTCGACGAGGCGCAGCAGCTGGCCGCCGGCGTGCCGCCGGACATGATCCGCATCTCGGTCGGCCTGGAGCACATCGACGACATCCTCTGGGACATCGACCAGGCGCTGGCCAGGGCGGCCGGGTAGGCGGCGGGCTCGTCGGTCTGGCAGCCGCAAGGAACCAAGGAGACTCGACCATGTGGAAGAACGACGACGAACTGTTTGCGCTGATGCGATCGCAACTCTTTCCCGCGGTCGTGGGCGACATCCTCGACACGATGGGTTTCCTGCATCAGTTCCTCGCGCCGGCGATCCGCCCGGTGCGGCCCGACATGGTCGTCGTCGGACGAGCGATGCCCGTGCTGGAGACGAACTGCTTCTCGGCCAAGGACGCCGACGGCCACGGTCCGCTCGCGCAGCGCCCGTTCGGCCTGCTGTTCGAGGCGCTCGACGACCTGAAGGCGCACGAGGTCTACGTCGCCACCGGCTGCGCCCCGCAATTCGCGCTCTGGGGCGGGCTGATGACCACCCGTGCGCTGCATCTCAAGGCGGCCGGCGCGGTGCTCGACGGCTATTCGCGCGACACCCCCGAGGTCTTGCAGCTCGGCCTGCCGGTGTTCTCTTACGGCGGTTATGCGCAGGACCAGGGCCCGCGCGGCAAGGTGGTCGACTGGCGCGTGCCGGTGGAGATGAACGGCGTGCGCGTGATGCCGGGCGACATCGTGTTCGGCGATGTCGACGGCGTGCTCGTGATCCCGCGCCGGGCCGAGGAGGAGGCGATCCGCCGCGCGCTCGAAAAGGCCACCACCGAGAACCACGTGCGCGACGCCATCCAGGGCGGCATGAGCACGGTCGAGGCCTTCAAGACCTTCGGCGTGATGTAAGCGACGGGTGGGCGCGCCCCTTGTCCCACAAGGGTGATGTGCGAGGATCGAGACAGCCGGCCCATCGGGCCCGCACCACGGGCATGAGGGGCCAGACATGACTTCGATCTACGAACAACACCTCGACCGAAACCCCGCCAACTTTGCCGCGCTGTCGCCGGTGAGCTTCGTCGAACGCAGCGCCGAGGTCTTCGGCGACCTGCCCGCCGTGGTTCACGGGCAGCGTCGCTACACCTGGGCCCAGGTGCGCGAGCGTTCGGCACGCCTGGCCGCAGCGCTGCGCGCGCTGGGCATCGGCCGCGGCAGCACGGTCAGCGTGATGCTGCCCAACACACCCGAGATGGTCGAGGCGCACTATGCGGTGCCCGCACTGAATGCCGTGCTGAACACGTTGAACACCCGGCTGGACGCGCCGCTGCTCGCGTGGCAGATGAACCACTGCGAGGCGGAGGTGCTGATCACCGACCGCGAGTTCGCCCCGCTGATGAAGGACGCGTTGCAGCGCCTGCGTAACGAGCACGGCCGCGAGGTCGTCGTGATCGACGTCAGCGACAGCGAGTACGCCGGCCTGGGCGATCTGCTCGGCACGCATGAATACGAGGCGATGCTCCAATCCCACGCGCCGCTGGCCCGCCTGGACGGGCCGGCCGACGAGTGGGACGCCATCGCGGTGAGTTACACCAGCGGCACCACGGGCGACCCCAAGGGTGTCGTCACCCACCACCGCGGCGCCTACCTGAATGCGGTGTGCAATGCGTCCACGTGGACCATGCCGCACTTCCCGAAGTACCTCTGGACGTTGCCGATGTTTCATTGCAACGGCTGGTGTTTCCCATGGACCGTGGCGATGCTCGGCGGCACGCACGTGTGCCTGCGCAAGGTGGAGGCCAAGGCGATCCTCGATGCGATGCGCGAGCACGGCGTGGACCACTACTGCGCCGCACCGATCGTGCACAACCTGCTCGTCAACGCGCCGGCCGAACAGCGCGCCGGCATCACGCAGAAGGTGCGCGGCATGGTCGCCGGCGCGGCGCCACCGGCGTCGATGATCGAAGGCATGGCGAAGCTCGGGTTCGACATCACGCACGTCTACGGCCTCACCGAGGTCTACGGGCCCGCCGCCGTAGCGGTCAAGCGCGGCGCATGGGCGGGCGAGACACTGTCGGAGCAGACGCGCCTGAACGGCCGCCAGGGCGTGCGCTACATGCTGCAGGAAGGCATGACGGTGCTCGACTCCGAGACGATGGCCGAGCTGCCCGCTGACGGCCAGACGATGGGCGAGATCATGTTCCGCGGCAACATCGTGATGAAGGGCTACCTGAAGAACCCCGCGTCCACCGACAAGGCGTTTGCCGGCGGCTGGTTCCACACCGGCGACCTCGCGGTGATGGAGCCCGACCGCTACGTGAAGATCAAGGACCGCAGCAAGGACATCATCATCTCGGGCGGCGAGAACATCAGCTCGATCGAGGTCGAGGATGCGCTGTACCGCCACGCCGACGTGCTGGCCTGCGCGGTGGTGGCACGCCCCGACCCGAAATGGGGCGAGACGCCAGTAGCGTATGTCGAACTCAAGCCCGGGTCGAAGGCCACGGCTACCGATCTGATCGCCCATTGCAAGACGCTGCTCGCCGGCTACAAGGTGCCCAGGGAGATCCGGTTCGAGGCGATCCCGAAGACGAGCACCGGCAAGATCCAGAAGTTCCAGTTGCGCGAGCGCGCGAAGAGCTCGAACGCGATCGAATAGGAGCCATCATGTTGACCACGGACGATCCCCTGGTTTTCTGCGAGAAGGATGCCCGCGGCGTCGTCACGCTGACGATGAACCGTCCCCAGGCCTTCAATGCGCTGAGCGAGGCGATGCTGGCTGCGCTGCAGCGCGACCTGGACGCGATCGGCACCGACGAGACCGCGCGCGTGGTGGTGCTGCGCGCCGCCGGCAAGGCCTTCTGCGCCGGGCACGACCTGAAGGAAATGCGCGCCGATCCGTCGCTGGGCTACTACGAGCGCCTCTTTGCGCAATGCGGCCGCATGATGATGACGATCCAGAAGTTGCCGGTGCCGGTGATCGCGGCGGTGCAGGGCATTGCCACGGCGGCCGGCTGCCAGCTGGTCGCAACGTGCGACCTGGCGGTGGCGGTGTGCGAGGCGCGTTTTGCCGTCAGCGGCGTCAACCTCGGTCTCTTCTGCTCGACGCCTAGCGTGGCGCTGAGCCGCAACCTCGGCCGCAAGGCGGCGTTCGAGATGCTCGTGACCGGCAATTTCATTTCGGCCGACGAGGCCCTGGCAAAGGGCCTGGTCAACCGCGTGGTCGATGCCACCCGACTCGATGCCGAGGTCGAGTCGCTCGCTGCCAGCATCGTCGCCAAGCCGCGGGCGGCGGTGGCGCTCGGCAAGCAGCTCTTCTACCGCCAGCTCGAAATGGGCATCGAGGCCGCCTACGACGATGCGTCGCGCACGATGGCGTGCAACATGATGGAACCGTCGGCGCTGGAAGGCGTGCAGGCGTTCATCGAGAAGCGCGCGCCGGATTGGAGTTGAGGGCGATCGCCGGGTCGCGAACGGCGGTGGTCAGCGTCGGACGGTGGGCGCGTTCGGCACTTTCGGACAGACGCGCCGCCTCGGCGATATGGACGGCGTCATTGGCATCCCGCGCAGGCGCCGCGCCGGCTCCTCCCGGAACCGACCCGAATGAAGCCGGACTCCCAACGAGACCGTGATCGAAGGCAACCGCTCCTCTTGGATCCGCGCCCTCGTCGATCTGTCACGCTGATGGTCGCCGAGGCGGACCCGTACGCGCAGCGGCGCCGCCTCGATCCCGCCCGGGGCCGTCGCAGCGCGCAGGTGCCGGCGGCGCCGGATCGCAGCACCGGCACCGGTACGGCGTTGCCTGCCTTCCGCACGACGCCGGCGCTGCCGATTGAGAGTGCTCAACGCCGGCAAGGACCACGGCCCGTAGAAGGCAAGAAGGCGCGGCCGAAGCCCATGGTTTGGGAGCACAGGCCGAGATGTGGAATCTCATGTCGTTGGAGGGTCAGGTCATGAACGCACGTCACGAACTCGCCGGCGCAGGCATCGGGCTGCTGCTTTCGGTGATCGGATCGTCGGCTGCCGCAGCCGGCTTTGCGCCGGTGATCGACGAATTCTGGATCGTGAAGAACTCGACCGAGATCTTTCGCGATTCGTTCGTCGATGGCGTGCTTCCGCCGAGCGGCCCGGACGACGGTCTCTACAACCCGACCACCTATGTGGTGGGCGGTGCAGGCGGCTTCGCGAGCGAGTCCGGCGGGAAGCTGACGATCACGCCGATGGCGGGCGACCCCGTGGTCATCTCGGGCACTTATTCCGAGTTCACGACCTCGGCGGTCAGGCAACTGGCCACCGTCCCGGGCAACCCGAACTACCTTGGGCCGTCGGCATCGTTCGAAATCCACGGCCTGTTCGACCTGTCGGCCCTGCCGGCGAAATCGGGGCAGAGCTTCGGCATCACGGCGACCGACCGCGCCATGTCGCTGGGCAACCCGGGCAACGAGAGCTATTCCCTCTTCGTCGGCTTCGGGGCGGAAGGCACCGCCAACGCCGACAAGGTCGTGGTGGCATTGCGCAAGAACGACTACGGCGCCAATTTGAGTTCGGTGCTGGCCGCGATCCCGATCGAGTCGATGTTGCCCGGCGCCGACCGGATCGAATTGAGTTTCAGCAAGCTGGCCGAGGCCGCCGGCCTGACCGCTTCATACACCCTGTATGGCAGCGGCGGCAGTTCAGAAACGGGGTCGATCGGGGCCGGCAAGCTGCTCAGCCTCTACGACGGTGAAACCTACGTACGCGGCGGCTTCCAGTCGACCGACATCACGCCCGTTCCGGAGCCGGCGACGTTCGGCCTGTTCGGACTCGGCCTGATCGGGCTCGGGGTGGCCCGCAGACGGTTCGTGCGTCCGTAGCGTCGACGCTGGGCTCGAAGCGGGTTGGTGGAGCCGGCCGGCTGAAGTGATCGCCGTCGTGCCGGGGCGGACCGTGCTCTCGCCGGCAGCCACCGGCGGTGCGGGTGGTCTGGTCGCCGCGGTGATCGCCGCTGCCCCGCCTGATGCTGAAGCGTCGGCCTGATCGGGCTCCGTTTGCCCAGACGGGTTCGCCCGACGCTTTCGTCCCGCAACCCGAACGAGTTGCCAAGCGGGCGGTGCCGGCGCCCGGCTCGATCGCGGCCATTCGATTCAGTCGATTGACACCCGTTGGGCGATCCGAAATACTGGACCAGGCATCCGATCCTCTTGCCGCTGACACGGGACCGCCGAGTGCGCGCCATCGCGGCGAACGCCGATGCCGGGCGCACTGTCCAGGGGAATTCGATTGCTGCGCCGCTTTTTCGCAATCCTCAGGAGGCTCCTGCCATGGCCAGTGATTTCCACATCAAGTTCGATGGGGTCGAAGGCGAGTCCACCCACCAGGACCACAAGGGCGAGGTCGAAGTCCTGTCCTGGAGCTGGGGGGTCTCCAACGCGGCTTCCGGTGCGGTCGGCAGCGGCGCGGGTTCCGGCGTCGGCAAGGCCCAGCCCGCCGACCTGGTGATCACGCATGCGTACGACAAGGCGTCGCCGATATTGGCAAAGAAGTGCATCCAGGGCATGCATTTCCCCACGGTGGCGCTGACCGCCCGCAAGGCCGGCGAAGGCCAGAAGGACTTTCTCAAGGTGACGATGAAGGAAGTCTTCATCACGTCGATGGCGGCCAGTGCCGGTGGCGACGGCGCGATCGTCGAGTCGGTGTCGATGCGATATGGCCAGATCGCCTTCTCGTACCGGCCGCAAGACGCCCGTGGCGGGCTCGGTGGCGAGGTCAAGGCCGGCTGGAACGTGAAGACTTCAAGAATCGTCTGAGGGCCCGTCCCGCAGCGATGGCGCCCCGGTGAGCGCATCCACGGTCGCCGAGGCGCTGGGCGCAGCCGTCGAGTTGCTGCGCGCAGAGCGGATCGAGGAAGCCGAGGCCGCATTGCTCGAGCTGCATGCGCAGTGGCCCGCACAGCCCGATGCGCTGCATTTTCTCGGCGTGTTGCGGCATACCCAGGGAAGGAACGAAGAAGCCGTGGCGCTGATCGAGCGGGCGCTCGAGCAGATTCCCGATCATGCCGACGCCTGGAACAACCTGGGCAACGTCCTGCTGCATGCGGGCCGCGCCGATGCGGCCATCGCCGCCTATGAGCGTGGCGTTCGGGCGGCGGGCGACCGTGCCGTGGCGGCGCCGCTGCTGAGCAACCTGGCCGTGGTCTACCGCAGGCAGGGCCGCCTGGATGACGCCGAGTCCGCTTGCCGGCAGGCCTTGGCCCTTTCGCCCGAGTTTGCCAACGCCTGGTACGCGCTGTCGCAGTCGTTGCTGGCGCAGGGCCGGGTGCACGATGGACTGGTGGCGAACAGCCGCGCGATCGCGCTGTGGCCGCAACACCTGCAGGCGCGGGACCAGGTCATCCGCGCGCTGCTGCTGCTGGGCGAGCGCGAGCGCGCGGCCGGGCTGTATCGCGAGTGGCTGGCCGAGGACCCCGGCAATCCGGTGGTGCAGCACCAACTCGCCGCGTGTATCGGCGGCGCCGCGCCGCCACGCGCCAGCAATGCCTACGTGCGCCAATTGTTCGATGCGTTCGCGTCCTCGTTCGATGCCAAGCTCGAGCGCCTGCACTACCGTGCGCCCGAACTGGTGGCGGGCGCACTCCACGACGCCGTGGGCGAACCGGGCGCAGCATTCGACATCGTCGATGCCGGCTGCGGCACGGGCCTGTGCGGGCCGTTGCTGAAGCCCTGGGCGCGCCGGCTGGCTGGCTGCGACCTGTCCGAAGGCATGTTGCGCCGGGCCCATGCGCGGCGAATCTACGACCCTCTGCACCAGGCCGAACTCGTCTACTACCTCGACACGCAGCCGACGGCGTTCGATGTGGTGGTCTCGGCCGATACGCTGTGTTATTTCGGCGACCTGGGCGCTGCCATGGCCGCGGCGCGGCGCGCCTTGCGTCCCGGCGGCTGGCTGATCTTCACGGTGGAGGCGTTGTCAAACGCGGCGGAAGGTGGCTGCGCGCTACAACCCAACGGACGCTACGCGCATCACAAGGACTACCTGGAACAGGCGGTCGCCGCCAGCGGCCTGGCGCTCCATGCGCTGCAGGGTGCGACCCTGCGCCACGAAGCCGGCGACCCCGTGGCCGGCTGGCTGGTGGCCGCGTGCAGCCCGTGAGTGGCGATCGGCATCTCCATTCCCGGGTCGACATGCGCGGCGGCCGCCGCGGGCTTGAGGCCTTGCCCTGTTGCGGGCAAGTCGTTAACGTCGTTCGGCATCCCATTCCATCGGTAGCGGCCTCAATTTGCGGGTCCGTTCAGCGCCAGGATGGTCCGGCCGCGTCGCTTCGTCACCAGACGGCGGCCATCATTTCGACCCGTTCGAGGAGCGATCATGATTTCACTCGGCACCTATGACCCGTCGGTGGGCAAGAGCGGTCTGGCGCAGTACCAGGCGCGTGTGCAGGCGATGACCGGCGCGACGGTGCTGGCGGAATGGAAGAGCCAGTTGCGTGACGAGGGGCGGTGGGTCGACTACAAACCCGTCGGCGCCGGCGAGCCCATGTCCGTGACCGAGTTGCAGCAGTTCCTGCGCGGCGCCGGGTTCCTGCCTTTTGCAGCCATCGACGGCATCTGCGGTTACCGCACGGCGGCCGCCATCTTCCTCTTCCAGGAGTACGTGCGCACGGTCGAAAACAAGCCGGAGATCGGATTCCCCGACGGCCTCTGCGGCAAGAACACCTTCGGCCACGTGCGCCGCTGGCAGGCCGACACCATGCGCGCCGACTGGGCCGATTTCTCCAGCACGCGGCCGAGCCCGGAGCACGCGCGCATGACGCGGCTGCTCGACGCCGCCAAGTTGCATTACCTGCAGAACCCGGGCGCCACGCTCGGCCGTGTGAATGCCGCGGCCGCCTGCGATTCGCTGAAAGTGCAGGACTGGGACTTCAACCCCGCCAAGGTGCACCTCGTCGGCGTGCGGCGCCGAAAGTCGACCGGCGATTCACAGAGCCTGGACGACCCCTTCAAGCTGCTGATCGGCGGCTCGGTGTTCACTTTCTTCGGCTCCACCGAGCCCGGTGGCAAGGCCGCGAGCGAGCCCAGGTACCCGTTCCTGGTGCCGGGCCAGCACCGCTACCGCCTGGGTTGGCACATGCAGTCGAACCGCGACAAGATCTTCCGGGCGCTGAAGCCGGCGGGCAACGGCGTGTGGGTGCAGCGCACGGCCGGCATGATCCCGACCGACGCCGAGCTGCAGGGCCCGCTGGACGGGCCGAACAACTCGATCAACGTCCATTGGGGCGGCGGGGGCCTGGGTGACAACGCGTCGTGGTCGCATGGGTGCCAGGTGATTGCCGGGCGCAGCTACGGCAACCATCGCGGCGAGGTGATCGACTGCATGCCTTTTGCCGCCCCGGGTTATGCCGGCCTGGGCGCCAAGGATGCCAAGGGCAACGTCCTGAACAAGGGCGC
Organism: Rubrivivax sp.; assembly: GCA_024641945.1. GTDB lineage: Bacteria > Pseudomonadota > Gammaproteobacteria > Burkholderiales > Burkholderiaceae_C > Rubrivivax. Next base: position 16,283 of record JAHECD010000107.1, read on the forward strand.
GTACACGGTGCTGGAGAACCTGATCGCCGCGCTGTCGGGCGAGATACTTGACGACAACATCATCCGCTATACGTTGTTGACGGAATCCGACCTGGCGCTCGACGGCGAGCAACTCGCGAGCCAGACCGTGGATCTGCTGGACCAGATGCGTCAGACGCGGACGGCTTAGGGGCGTCCGCGCCGTACACAGCGCGACGCGTTGGCGGGACAGCATGTGTCGCGCAGGATCGACGCCGATGCGGGGCCGCACCGAATGGCGCGGGGTCAACCGCCGCGAGCTGGATCAGTCGCGCGGCCCCGCCACCCTGATCCGCACGACCGGCCGCGTCGGCTTGCGCCGTGCCACCTCGTCGAACCCTGCGGCGTCGTACATGCGCTTGGCGCCGAACCACATCGTGTCGTCGCTTGCCCGATCGGGTTTGTCCACCGGGTAGGCCTCGAGCAGCCTTACACCATGGGCCTTTGCCCACGCCACCGCGCCGTCCAGCAGCGCCCGCGCGACACCCCGGCCGCGGTGTTCGGCCGGGACGACGAAACAGACGATCGACCACACGGGCTGCGCGTCGACGGGCTTCATCACCGGCGACTTCGCCAGCTTGGCGTAGTCCTCGCGCGGGCCGAAGGAAAGCCAGCCCACCGGCACGTTGCCGCGGTAGCCGATGACACCGGTGAACGTGCCGGCGTCGACCAGCGACTTCAGGGCCAGTTTGTTGGCCTCGGCCCGCGAGACGCCTTCCGGCGGCCGGTTGCCCTTGCCGCTGCGCCGGTAGTACATGCACCAGCATCCGCGGGCCACCGAACAGCCCTTGGACTCGAAAATCGCCTCCAGGTCGGGCCAGCGCGCGGGTGTGAGTTTGTGGATCGTGAGCTTCATGCGGTGTGCTCCATTGCCATTGGTGCGGGATCGGCACTTAACCTCGGTGGCGCTCAATCGCCGCCGCCGCAGCCGCCACCACCGCAGCCGGCATCACTTCCGCCTGCGTCGCTGTCCGAGCCATGCCCGGCGCCGTCGCCGAATCCTTCGGTACCGCCGTCGAAACCCGCGCTCGAGAAGTCGCCGCCGCAATACACCGCGCCGCCGCCCCCGGCATCGTCCTGCCGCCGTGCGGTGCCACAGTCGGGCACGTAAACAAAGCCGTCGGCCACGCCGAGCTTGGCGTCCAGCGCAAACAGCAGCGGCAGCCGGCTCGGCCGGCGCGGGTCG
>JAHECD010000108.1 GCA_024641945.1 Rubrivivax sp.
ACCCGGTGTCTGGCCGAGGACGGCGGGCGAGTGCCGCAGCGAAGTAAAGGAGGAGGGCTGGGCGCAGCCCAGTCCGGGGGACATGAGCGGAGGCACTCGCCCGGCGGCCTCGGCCCGCGCAACGTCTCCGGCCCAATGTACGAACGACCGCAACGGGCCGCAAGCCGACATCGAAGTTTGCAGGTGACGGCCGAAAGTTGCCGAGACCATCTCAGTGCTCCGTGCCCAGATACGCCGCGCGTACGGCCGGCGAGGCTTGCACCTCGGCCGGCGTGCCTTCGATCAGCCGGGTTCCGAACTCCATCACGACGATGCGGTCGGTCAGGCCCATCACGAAGTCCATGTCGTGTTCGACGAGCAGGATGCTCATGCCCTCGGTCTTGAGCTGGCGCAGCACGTCGCCGAGTGCCTGCTTCTCCTTGTGGCGCAGACCGGCGGCAGGCTCGTCGAGCAGCAGCAGCGCGGGGTCGGTGCACAACGCGCGCGCGATCTCCATCAGGCGCTGCGGACCCAGCGCGAGGTTGCCGGCCAGTTCGTGCGCCTGGTGCGCCATGCCGATGCGCTCGAGCTGTTTCTCGGCCTCGGCGAACAGGCGCTTCTCTTCCTCGCGATCCAGGCGCAGCATCGCCTGCAGGCTGTTCGACTTGGTACGCAGGTAGCCGCCCAGCGCCACGTTTTCGAGCACCGTCATCTCCGGGATCATCTTGACGTGCTGGAACGTGCGCGAGACGCCGCGGCGCGCGATCTGGCGCGACGGCAGGCCGGCGATCGACTGCCCGCGGAAGTTCACCTGGCCGCGGGTCAGCGCGAGCACGCCGGTGATCAGGTTGAACGTGGTGGACTTGCCGGCGCCGTTCGGTCCGATGAGGCCGACGATGTCGCCCGCACGGATCTGGAAGCTCACGTCGTTGACGGCGACCAGCCCGCCGAACTCCTTGCGCACTTCGTTCACGTCCAGCAGCAACTCGCCGCGCGCGGGTTTGGCGCGCGTGGGCAGTGGTGCCGCGCCTTGCCAGTTGCGCGCGCGGGGCGGTGAAGGCAACCAACGTTCGAAGAACGACCACAGCCCGTCGGGCGCGTACTTCAGCACCACGATCAGCACGATGCCGAAGACGATGGTCTCGAAGTTGCCGCTGGTGCCGATCAACTTGGGCAGCAGCACCTGCAGCTGGTCCTCGATGATGCGCACCACGCCGGACCCGAGAAACGCACCCCAGACGTGGCCCACGCCGCCGAGCACGGCCATGAAGAGGTACTCGATGCCTTTGCTGATCGAGAACGGCGTGGGGTTCACGGTGCGCTGGAAATGCGCGAACAACCAGCCCGAGACTGCGGCCAGCACCGCGGCGATGACGAAGACGACGAGCTTGTAGTGGAAGGTCGAGATGCCCATCGCCTCGGCCATCGTCGAGCCGCCCTTGAGCGAGCGGATGGCACGCCCGGGCCGCGAGTCGAGCAGGTGCGTGACGGCCAGCGCTCCGAGCAGCGCGAAGACCCAGATCACATCGTGCAGGCCACGGCCGGTGCCGAGATCGACACCGAAGGCGTGCAGCGACGGGATGCCGAGCAGACCGTCGTACTTGCCCAGTGCGTCGGCATTGCCCATCGAGTAGTACAGCACCAGCCCCCAGGCGATGGTCGCCAGCGGCAGGTAGTGGCCCGACATGCGCAGCGTGATCGCGCCGACCACGACCGCGGCCACCACCGCGAGCGCCACGCCGACGAACAGCGTGAGCCACGGCGAGACGCCCATCTTGGTCGCAAGATAAGCCGCGGTGTACGCACCGATGCCGACAAACGCCGCCTGGCCGAAGCTCGTGAGGCCCGCCACGCCGGTGAGCAGCACGAGGCCGAGCGAGACCAGCGCGTACAGGCCGATGTAGTTGCTCTGCGTGATCCAGAAGTCCGGCACCGGCAACGCCGGCAGCACGAGCATGAAGACGGCGAACGCGGGGAAGCCCCAGCGGCGAAGCACAGACATGTCAGTGCTCCTCCGTGTGCGGGTCGCGCAGCGAGCGCCACATCAGCACCGGCAGGATCGAGCCGAAGACGATGACCTCCTTGAAGGCACTCGCCCAGAACGAGCCGAAGCTCTCGAGCAGGCCGACACCGAGCGCCCCGACGAGCGCCAGCGGGTAGCTGGACAGCCCGGCAAAGACGGCGGCGACGAAGCCCTTCAGGCCGATCAGGAAGCCGCTGTCGTAGAAGACGGTCGTCGTCGGCCCGATCAAGAGGCCGGACAGCGCGCCGATGAACGCCGCCATCGTGAACGACAGGCGTCCGGCCGTGACCGACGAGATGCCCATCAGGCGCGCACCCAGGCGGTTGACTGCCGTCGCGAGCAGTGCCTTGCCGTACAGCGTGCGGTCGAAGAACAGGCGAAGCATGACGATCAGCGCGACCGAGGCACAGAAGATGATCAGCGTCTGCCCGGTGAGGCTGAGCGGGCCGACCGTGAAGCGCTCGTCCCAGAAGCTCGGGTTGCGGAAGCCCTCGGCGCCGAAGAAATACAGGCCCAGCCCGACGAGCGCGAAGTGCACGCCGACCGAGACGATGAGCAGCACCAGCACCGTGGCATCGGCCAGCGACTCGTAGGCCAGGCGGTAGATCAGCGTGCCGAAGGGCGTGACCAGCGCCAGCGTGAGCGCGGCCTGCGCGAGCAGGGGCAGGCCGCGCGGTGCGGCCCAGATGGCGAAGAGCGACACGGCCACCGGGTACGCCAGCGTGCGCAGCACGGCCTTCGCGATGCGCGCGCCGCCGTGGCCATGCCGCACGCCGTTCCAGACATCGGAGACCGCAGCCGCACCGGCAAGGATCAGCAGGAACCACACGGTGCCCGGCACCTTGCCGGTTTGCAGGAGGGCGAGGGTGAGCGCACCGAAGGCGACGAACTCGCCCTGTGGAATGAAGATGACCCGCGTGACCGCGAAGAGCAGCACGGTGGCCAGTGCCAGAAGCGCATAGATCGCGCCGTTGGTCAGCCCATCGAGCGCCAGGATGCTGGCTATGTTGAAGTCCATCGTCGTTCCGGAAGCGGATTCGTTGGGGCGGTCGCCGGCCCGGCCCTGCCGTCGCGGCAGGACCGGTTTACCGGGTCAAAGGTCGAGGGAGGACCGCGGGAGCCGCCGGCAGCGCCGGCGCCTCCTTGCGGTCGATGCATCAGTTCTCGACGACGAACTTGCCGCCGGACACCTTCAGCAGCACACCGGTCTCGTTGGTGTAGCCCCAGTGGTCGTCCTTGGTCCAGTTCATCACGCCGTGCGAGAAGATCGTGCGGCCCATGCCCTCGATGGCATCGCGCAGCGCGGCACGGAACTCCGGCGTGCCGGGCTTGGCCTTCTTCAGCGCCACCGGCAGCACCTTCTCGAGCACGATCGCCGAGTCGTAGGCGTGGGCTGCGAACTGATTGCGCGAGCCGGCGCCGTTGGCGGCTTCGTACTTGGTGACGAAGTCGACCGCGACCTTCTTCGACGGATGGCTGTCAGGCAGCTGCTCGGCAGTCACGGCGGGGCCGGAGACGACGTACGAACCTTCGACATCCTTGCCGCCGATGCGTACCAGGTCAGGCGTCGCGGCCGCGTGGGTCTGGTAGATCTTGCCCTTGTAGCCGCGCTCGATCAGGCCCTTGTGCGGCATTGCCGCGCCCGAGCCGGACGCCACGACGAGGATCGCATCCGGGTTGGCCGACACGAGCTTGAGCGCCTGCGGCGTGACGCTGGTATCGGGCCGCGCAAAGCGCTCGACATCGACGATCTTGATGCCGGCCTTGTCGGCCTGGGCCTGCAGTTCCTTCAACCACAGCTCGCCGTAGGCATCGGTATAACCCAGGAAGCCGACCGTCTTGACGCCCGTCTTCTTCATGTGCTCGATGATCGGGTGCGCCATCACGGTGAAGCCCTGCGGCAGGCGGAACATCCAGAAGTCCTGCCCCGGCGGCACGCCCACGGGCGCGGCCGACAACTGCACCGTCTTGCCCTCGGCGATGACCGGCGTCATCGCGGCCGAGGTGGCGGTGATGCACGAGCCGATGATCAGGTCGACCTTGTCTTCGGTGAGGAAGCGGCGTGCGTTGGTCACGCCCTTGCCCGGGTCGGTGGCGTCGTCGAGGATGATCAGGTTGATCTTCTCGCCCGCGATCTCCTTCGGAAACAGCGCAAACTGCTTCTGCATCGGAATGCCCAGGCCGGAGCCCGGGCCCGTGAGCGCCAGGCTGACGCCGATGTTGACGTCCGCGAGGGCCGCGCTGCTGGCCAGCATCACGGCGGCGGCGGCCACCAGGGTCTTGAGTTGGAACGGCTTCATTTGCTTTGTCTCCTGTGGAGCGGGGTGGAAAGGGAAAGGCCTCAACGCGCCGGCGTGCAGGTCGGGCCGACAGGGTTTGTCACCGGGGGGCCATGCGAAGCGCGCCGTCGAGGCGGATCACTTCACCGTTCAGGTGGCCGTTGGTGACGATATGGCAGGCCAGCTCGGCAAACTCTTCGGGCTTGCCCAGGCGCTTGGGGAACGGGATCGACGCGGCGAGCGACTTCTGCACTTCGTCGGGCAGCTGTGCCATCAGCGGGGTGTGGAACAGCCCCGGCGCGATGGTGCAGACACGCACGCCGAACTGCGCCAGATCGCGCGCCAGCGGCAGCGTCATTCCGACGATGCCGCCCTTGCTGGCGGAATACGCTTCCTGGCCGACCTGGCCGTCGAAGGCCGCGACCGACGCGGTATTCACCATCACGCCGCGCTCGCCGTCTTCGAGCGGGGGCAGCGCGACGATGCGTGCAGCGGCGAGCCGGGCCACGTTGTACGTGCCGATCAGGTTGACCCGGATCACACGCTCGAAATCCTCCAGCGGCGCCGCTGAACCGTCTTTGCCGACGATGCGCTTGGCGGTGCCGATGCCGGCGATGTTCATCACGATGCGCGGCGCGCCATGCGCGGCGGTGGCGGCGTCGAGCGCGGCGGTGACCGACGTGGTGTCGCAGATGTCGCAGGCGGCCGCCATTGCACGACCAGCGCCGATGTCGCCCGCGACGCGCTGCGCGCTGGCGGCGTTGACGTCGAGCACGGCGACCCTGGCGCCCAGCCGCGCGAGCGCGCGCGCCACGGCTTCGCCGAGGCCCGAGCCCCCGCCGGTGACGATGGCAGATTGACCGTGGATGTTCATGACGGCTTGGCCTTGTTGGGCAGGATCAGGAAGGGGTCGGACTCGCGGCCTTCGTACAGCGCCTGCACGAGCGCGTCGCGGTGCGCGAGCACGGCGCGCTGGTTGATCGATCCCTTGTCGGTGACCTCGCCCTTGTCGATCGACGGCGGCTCGGCCAGCACGTGCAGGCGTGCCACGCGGCTTGCGCTGCCGGTGGACTCGCGCCACAGCGTGTCAGCCAGGGTCTGAAAGAACGCGCGCACGGCGGGCTGGTGCAGCACCTCGGGCAGCGGCATGCTTGCGGGCGCGCCGGCGACGCGTCGGCACTCGTCGGCCCGCGGAAAGAGCAGCGCGCCGACCTCGTCGCGGTTCAGGCCGGTGATCACCGCGTCCTGCACACACGGCTCGCCGGCGGCGACGATCTTGGCGCGCAGCGGTCCGACGCTGACGAAGGTGCCGCTGGACAGCTTGAAATCCTCGGCCGTGCGGCCGTCGAACAGCAGGCCGCGCTGCGGGTTCGCGGGATCGATCCACTTCACCGCGTCGCCCGTGCGGTAGAAGCCTTCCTCGTCGAAGGCGGCGGCCGTCTGCTCCGGTGCGCGCCAGTAGCCCGGCATCACGTTCGGGCCGCGGAAGCGGATCTCCAACTTGCCGTCCACCGGCACGAGCTTGACCTCGACCCCCGGAATCGGCAGGCCGATATGGCCCGACGCCACATCGGTGCCGACCGCGAAGGTGCAGCTCGGCGCGGTCTCCGTCATGCCGAGCCCGGTGATGACGCGCACCCGTTCGCCGACGCTGGCCTCGGCGTGCGCGTGCAGCTTGTCCCACACGGCCTGGCTCAGGGCCGCACCGGCGAACATCATGGCCCTGCAGCGCTTGAACAACGTGCCGCGCAATAGCGTGTCGGTGTCCATCGCCGAGGCAATCTCCTCCAGGCCCTTCGGCACGTTGAAGTAGATCGTCGGCGAGATTTCGCGCAGGTTGCGCAACGTCTCCTTGATGCCGGACGGCGTGGGCTTGCCGTCGTCGATATAGAGCGTGCCGCCGTTGTAGAGCGCGATGCCGGTGTTGTGCGTGCCGCCGAAGACATGGTTCCACGGCAGCCAGTCCACCAGCACGGGCGGCTCGTCGGCAAGGAAGCCCAGGCACTGGCGGATCATCTGCAGGTTGGCGCACATCATGCGGTGCGTCGTGATCACGCCTTTGGGCAGCTTGGTCGAGCCCGAGGTGAAGAGGAATTTGGCGACCGTGTCGGGGCCGACGGCCGCGTGCGCCGCTTCGAGCGCGGGGCCCGGCGTCGCGTCGAGCAGGCTGGCGAAGGACCGCACGGCGCGGCCGTCGACCGTGCCGCTCGTCGTCACCACGGCCACGCCGTCGCCGACCGTGGCCTGGATGGCCTTGGCATATGAAGCGTCGCTGGCGAAGACCAGGCCGGGGGTCACGTTGGCCAGGATGTGGCGCAGCTTGCCGTAGTCCTGCGAGACGAGCGAATAGGCGGTGGACACCGGCACGTAGGGCACGCCGGCCCACATCGCGCCGAGCGCGAGCGTCAGGTGCTCGATGTCGTTGCCGGACAGGATGGCCACCGGGCGCTCGACCGACAGGCCGAGGTCGAGCAGGGCCTGGCCGACGCGGCGTGCGCGGTCGAGCATCTCGGCATACGACACGCGGCGCCAGTCGCCGCCGTTCTCGCGCCGCGCGACGAGTGTGCGGTCGGGGGCGCTCTGCGCCCATTGCTCCAGCGCATCGGTCAGGCGGGCGGGAAACCAGTGCAGCTCTTCGGTCGAGCGCACGATGGTCGTGCCGTCGGCGCGGTCCTCGGCACGCGCCTCGATGCAACCGCCGACGCTCGCGTCGCGATAACGTGCTTCGCTCATGACTGCTTCACCACCTTGCCGGCGCGCCCTTCGAGGAAGGCACGCAGCCGGTCCTGCGCCTCGGGCGTGCTTTCGGCCACGGCGGCCATCAGCGATTCGGTGAACAGGCCCTCGCTCTGCGACTGGTCGGCGATGCGCGGCAGCGCATGCATCACGGCGAAGTTGCTCATCGGCGCGTTCTGCGCAATGCGCTCGGCCAGCGCCAGCGCCTTGGCGACCGCCTGCCCTTCCTCGACCACGTATTGCGACAGGCCGACGGCGAGGCCTTCGTCGGCATCGAACACGCGGCCGGTCATCATCAGGTCGGTCATGCGTGCCACGCCGATCAGGCGCGGAATGCGGGCCGAGCCGCCGCCGCCGACGAAGATCCCGCGCTGGCCCTCGGGCAGGCCGTAGTAGGCCGTGCGGTCGGCCACGCGGATGTGGCAGGCCGATGCGAGCTCCAGCCCGCCGCCGACCACGGCGCCGTGCAGGGCCGCCACGACCGGCACCTTGCCGAACTGCACCGCGTCGAACGCGGCGTGCCACATGCGCGAATGCAGCACGCCGCTGTGGATGTCGCGCTCGACGAGCTCCGAGAGGTCGAGTCCGGCGCAGAAATGGGCGCCGTCGCCGCTGATCACGGCGGCGAGCGTGCCGGCGGGCAGGTTGACGAAGACGGTGTGCAGCTGCTGGATCAATGGGTCGCTCAGCGCGTTGCGCTTGGCCGGGCGGTTCAGCCTGATGTGCAGCACGGGCCCGTTGGTCGAGACCTGCAGCAGGTCCAGCGAACCCAGCAAACCGGTGGCAAGAGTGAAAGATGCGCTCATGGTGGAAGGGTGCCTCGAGATTCGGCGTCAGAATAGTTCAGAAACATAAATAGATGATTGGGGCAAACCCGAACACCTGATGCATTTCACAGTGCAAGAATAAGGTTCAACCCTGATTCGAAACGTCGAAAGTAGTTCATGTCGGAAATCAAATCGAACACGGTTGCCGGCCTGGTGCCGGCCCGGATCAGAGGCCGATCTGGCGTCGTCGCTGCGGTCGGCGCGCTCGCCCTGGGTGCCTGCGCGGACCGCCCGGTCGAACCCGCGGTGCCGCGCCTGGCCGCCGCGCACGGCGCCGCGCTGCAGGTCTGCGGCGAGATCGCGGCGCGTCTGAACTTTCCGCGCAGCATCGTCGTGGGTGCGGAGCAGGTGCCGGCGGGCCAGATCGCCGTGGCCGGCAAGCCGGTGCCGGCGCATTGCCTCGTCACGGGCCGCCTGAATGAGCGCACCGGGCCGATCGACGGCCAGGCCTATGCCATCGGGTGGCAGATGCGCCTGCCACGCGACTGGAACGGGCGCTTCCTTCACCAGGGCAATGGGGGTCTCGATGGCTTTGTCGCCGACGCGCTCGGCCTGGCCAGCGGCGGCGGGCCGCTGACGAGCGCGCTGCAGCAGGGGTTTGCGGTGCTCAGCTCGGACGCCGGCCATACGCGCCAGCAACTCCCGTTCTTCGGGCGCGATCCGCAAGCGCGGCTCGACTATGGCTACCAGGCCGTCGGGGCGCTGACGCCGATGGCGCGCCGCGTCATCGAAGTGGCGTACGGCAAGGCGCCGGACCGCTCGTATTTCGCCGGCTGTTCCAACGGCGGACGCCATGCGATGGTGGCCGCGGCACGGCTGGGCGACCAGTACGACGGGATCCTTGCCGGCAATCCCGGCTTCAACCTGCCGAAGGCCGCGCTGGCGCAGCTCTACGGCGCTCAGCAGTACGCCACGGTCGCCACGACGCCCGACCTGGCGAGCGCCATCACGCCCGCCGAGCGCAAGGTGCTGTCGGACGCCATCCTCGCGCGTTGCGACGCGCTCGACGGCGTGCGCGACGGCCTCGTGGGCGACGTCGCGGCCTGCCGCGGCGCCTTCGACCTGCGGCGCGACGTGCCCGCCTGCACCGGCGCACGCGACGGCACCTGCCTGAGCGCGGCGCAGAAGGGTGTCCTCGCGCGGGTCTTCGCCGGCCCGTCGCTGCCGGGCGGTGGCAAGCTGTATGCGAGCTTCCCGTTCGACCCCGGTGTCGCCGGCAGCGACTGGGCGAGCTGGAAGTTCGTCTCGTCGATCACCAACCGTGACCCGGTGGCAGTGGCGTTCGTCTTCCAGACGCCACCCGCGGCTCCCGAAGCGGCAAAGGATCCGCGCGCCTTTGCGATGGATTTCGACCTCGCCGCCCATGCCGGCACGATCTTCGCCACGTCGGGCCCGTTCACCGAGTCGTCGATGGCGTTCATGACGCCGCCGGCGTCGGATCTCGGCACGCTGCGCCGGCGCGGCGGCCGGATGATGGTCTATCACGGCATGGCCGACGGCGTGTTCTCGCCCGACGACACCGTGGCCTGGTACGACGGGCTGAACCATGCGCACGGCGGCAACGCCGACGACTTTGCGCGCCTATACCTCGTGCCCGGCATGAACCATTGCCGAGGCGGCCTGTCGACCGACCAGTTCGACATGCTGGGTGCACTCGTCGCCTGGGTCGAGCAGGGCCGTGCGCCCGACCGCGTCGTCGCGCAGGCACGCGGCGCGGGCAATGCCGTGCCGAACCCCGAGCTGCCGGCGGCCTGGGCCGCCGACCGCACACGCCCGCTGTGCCCGTGGCCGCGCGTGGCGCGCTACAAGGGCGCCGGCGACATCGAGCGTGCCGACAGCTTCGAGTGCCGTTGACGCAGGCACCGCACCTGCGTCCCGAATCGACCAAGGAATCCCACCATGAAGACCGAAGACCTCATCGCCATCGACACCCACACACATGCCGAGGTGTCGTGCCGCAACCCGTTCGACAGCTATGGCGAGGAATACGACCGCGCCGCCGACAAGTATTTCGGCTCGGACCGCCGTCCGACGATCGACGAGACGGTGGCGTACTACCGCGAGCGCAAGATCGGCCTCGTGATGTTCACCGTGGACAGCGAGGCGCAACTTGGCCGCCGGCGCATCCCGAACGAGGAGATCTGCGAGGCCGCGCAGAAGAACAGCGACATGATGGTCGCGTTTGCGTCGATCGATCCGCACAAGGGCAAGATGGGCGCACGCGAGGCGCGCCGCCTGATCGACGAGCATGGCGTCAAAGGCTTCAAGTTCCACCCGACCGTGCAGGGCTTCCTGCCCTACGACAAGATGGCCTGGCCGCTGTACGAAGTGATCGCCGAATACAAGCTGCCGGCGATCTTCCACAGCGGGCACTCCGGCATCGGCAGCGGCATGCGCTGCGGCGGCGGGTTGCGTCTGCAGAACAGCAACCCGATGCTGCTGGAAGACGTGGCGATCGACTTCCCCGATATCCAGATCGTCGTCGCCCACCCGAGCTGGCCCTGGCAGGACGAGGCGCTGTCGCTGGCGCTGCACAAGCCCAATGTGTGGATCGACCTCTCGGGCTGGAGCCCCAAGTATTTTCCGGCGCAGCTGATCCAGTACGCCAACACGCTGCTGAAGGACCGCATGCTGTTCGGCAGCGACTACCCGCTCATCACGCCCGAGCGCTGGATGAAGGATTTCGACGAGGCCGGCTTCAAGGACAAGGTGAAGCCGCTGATCCTGAAGGAAAACGCCAAGCGGCTGCTCGGGTTCGCCTGAGGCGGCCGCGCCAGCCCAATCAGACCAGGACGGTCCGGAGGACGACATGAAAACGATTCACTTCGCGGCGCTCACCGCGTCGCTTGCGGCGCTGTCCGCCTGCAGCCCGATGCGGCCGGCCGCGTCGCCGACGGTGGCCCGGCCGAGCACCGTGGCCGATGCCGCGGCCGCATGCGCGGCGCTGCTCCAGCACACGGCGCCGGCCGGCGTGCGCATCACCTCGGCGGTGCTCGTGCAGGCCGGCACGCAGCGTGCCAGGGAACCCGGCAGCAATCGCGAAGTGGGCGACCCATTGCCTCAGCACTGCGTGGTGCAGGGGCGCATCGACGAGCGCACCGGTGCCGACGGCAAGCCGTATCACACGGGCTTCGAGCTGCGGTTGCCGAGTGCCTTCAACGGTCGCCTGGTGTACCAGGGCGGCGGCGGCAACGACGGCATCGTCTTCAACGCCGTCGGTCGCAACACCGGGGCGCTGGGCTGGGCCCAGCACGGACTCGGGCGCGGGTATGCGGCCGTGTCCACCGACGCCGGCCACCAGTCACCCGCGCCGACGTTCGGTCTCGACCCGCAGGCGCGCATCGAACACGCGTACCGCGCGCACGAGCGCACGGCACGCACCGCCAAGGCCCTGCTCGCCGCGTATTACGGGCGCGCCGCCGACCGCAGCTACTTTGTCGGCTGCTCCGGCGGTGGCCGACAGGGCATGATGTTCACGCAGCGCTTTCCCGATCTCTTCGACGGTGTCGTTGCGGTCGCGCCCGCGATGCGGGTATCCGAGGGTGCCACCATCGCGTCGGCCTGGACCGTGCAGCGGTTCCTCGCCGTGGCACCGGCCGGGGCCGACGGCAAGCCCGTGCTGGCCCGTGCGCTCAGCGACGCGCAACTGGCGCGTGTCGCACACGAGGTGCTCGACCGCTGCGACGCCAACGACGGGTTGAAGGACGGGCTTGTCAACGACACCGCCTGCCGCATCGATACCGCCGCGCTTCAATGCCCCGGCGCAGGTGAAGGCTGCCTCGCCCCGGCACAGGCCCAGGCACTTGCCGCGGTGATGGCGGGCCCGCGCAATTCTCGCGGGGCGTTGTATTTCGGCTGGCCCTGGGACGCCGGCCTGGCCGCACCCGGCTGGCGCGCCTGGACCCTCGGCACGGCGCAGGACGGCGCGCCGAACGCGCGCCACGTCACGCTGATGGCCGGTGCGTTGGGCCATGAATTCGTCACGCCGCCGGATCCGTCACTGAGCACGCTGAACTTCGATTTCGAGCGTGACCCGGCGCGCATGCAGGCCTTCCACCGCGAGTACGACACCGCCGACGACGTGCAGCTCGAAGGCTTCCGCCGGCGCGGCGGCAAGCTGCTGTTCTTCCACGGCATGGCCGACCCGATCTTCTCCGCGTTCGAGACCATGGACTACCAGCGGCGCCTGAGCGCCGCGCACGGCGACGCGGGTGCCGCGTCGTTTGCGCGGACCTACCTGGTGCCCGGCATGAACCACTGCGGCGGCGGGCCGGCGACGGACCACTTCGACGGGCTGGCGGCCATCGAGCGCTGGGTCGAAAAGGGCGAAGCGCCCGATCGGGTCATCGCCCAAGGCACTGCGGCCCCCATGGCGGGACTGTCGCGGCCTTTGTGCGCCTACCCTCGTCAGGCGCACTATCGCGGTGGCGACACCAGCGCCGCCGCCAGTTTCGAGTGCCGTTGAACCCACGGACGGCAGCGCCAGCATCGCACCAAAATTGGATCCAATAGAGCCATTCTCATTGACATATGTGGTTTAGATTGGCATTATTGGATCCAATAATGCTTTGTCCGCCCAAGGAGACCCACGATGTTCCCCAAAAACGCCTGGTACGTCGCCTGCACCCCTGACGAGATCGACGCCAAGCCGCTCGGGCGCATGATCTGCGGCGAAAACGTGGTGATCTACCGTGCGCAGGAGGGCCGCGTGACGGCGCTCGACAACTGGTGTCCGCACCGTGGCGCGCCTTTGTCCCTGGGGCGCGTGGACGAGGGCAAGCTGGTCTGTGGCTACCACGGCCTCGCGATGGGGTGCGACGGCAAGACCATCTCCATGCCGGGACAGCGCGTGCGGGGGTTCCCGGCCAACCGCGTCTATCCGGTGGTGGAGCGATACGGCTTCATCTGGTTGTGGCCGGGGGATGCCGACAAGGCCGACCCGGCGACGATCCCGCACCTGCACTGGGCCGACGACCCGGAGTGGGCCTTTGGTGGCGGCATGTACAACGTGCAGTGCGACTACCGGCTGATGATCGACAACCTGATGGACCTGACGCACGAGACCTACGTGCACGCCAGCAGCATCGGCCAGCCCGAGATCGACGAGACGCCGTGCACCACACGCGTCGAGGGCGACGAGGCGATCACGAGCCGCTTCATGAACAACATCAGTGCACCTCCGTTCTGGAAGCTCGCGCTGCGCGGCAACGGCCTGCCCGACGACCAGCCGGTCGACCGCTGGCAGATCTGCCGCTTCACGCCGCCGGCGCAGGTGATGGTCGAGGTGGGCGTGGCGCTGGCCGGCAACGGCGGCTACGAGGCACCGAAAGCCGTCAAGTCGTACGCCATCGTGGTCGACTTCATCACCCCCGAAACCGAGACCTCGATCTGGTATTTCTGGGGCATGGCGCGCAACTTCCGGCCTGAGGACAAGGCGCTCACGGCGCAGATCCGCGAAGGCCAGCGCAAGATCTTCGGCGAGGACCTCGAAATGCTCGAGAGTCAGCAACGCAACATCCTGCGCTGCCCCGGGCGGGACATGCTCAAGCTCAATATCGACACCGGCGGCGTGCAGGCGCGCAAGGTGCTCGACCGCATGGTCGCGGCGGAGCATGCCGCGGCACCTGCCGCGGCCGCGACGGCCAGCGCCTGAGCCGGACCGCGATGACCGCCGCCGCGTCGACATTGAAGCTGCGTGTCGCCCGCAAGGCCGTGCAGGCCGAGGGCATCTGCAGTTTCGAGCTGGTGGATCCGGCCGGCGCGCCGCTGCCGCCGTTCAGCGCTGGAGCGCACCTCGACGTGCATGTGCCCGGCGGGCTCACCCGCCAGTATTCGCTGTGCAACGATCCGGCCGAGACCTCGCGCTACCTGCTTGGCGTGCTGCGCGAGCCCGCTTCGCGCGGTGGCTCGGTGGCGATGCACGACGCGGTGCATGAGGGCGATCTGATCGAGGTCGCGCTGCCGAAGAATCATTTCCCGCTCGCATCCGGCGCCACGCGCTCGCTGTTGCTGGCGGGCGGCATCGGCATCACGCCGCTGCTCGCGATGGCCGAACAGCTGTCGCGTGACGGCGCCGATTTCGAATTCCACTATGCGGTGCGCACGCCGGCGCGCGCCGCCTTTGCCGAGCGCATGCGCACGTCGCGCTTCGCCGGGCGGGTGCATTTTCATTTTGACGACGGCCCGGCTGGGCAGCGGCTCGACATCGCCGCGCTGCTGGCCGCGCAGCCGGCCGGTACGCACCTGTACGTCTGCGGCCCCAAGGGCTACATGGATGCGGTGCTCGGCAGCGCGCGGGCCAGCGGCTGGCCCGAGACGCAGCTGCACTTCGAATTCTTCAGCGCCGAGGTCGTGCATGCCGACACCGACCAGGGATTCGACGTGCGGCTGTCCCAAACCGGCAAGGTCGTGCGCGTGGCCAAGGACGTGAGCGTCGTGCAGGCGCTCGCCGCGGCGGGGGTGGACGTGCCCACGTCGTGCGAGCAGGGTGTGTGCGGCACCTGCCTCACCCGCGTGCTCGAAGGTACACCCGACCACCGCGATCTCTACCTCACGCCCGAAGAGCAGGCGGCGAACGACCAGTTCACGCCCTGCTGCTCGCGCTCGAAGACGCCCGTCCTGGTGCTCGACCTGTAGCGCCGTTTCGGCCGCTCCGGCCGTGACGGCCATGCCGTCGGCCACTGGCTGCTATGCCGCAACGGGCATCGCACCTGCGGGACTTCCGGGGGGGGACAGCGCCTGCCGGGCGGCACAATGTGGCAATCCCCCGTCATATCAGGAGACGAAGATGATCCGCAGAAAAATGCTCGTTGAGGCGCTGACCGCCGTGGCAGTTGCGTCCGGTGTGACAGGCGCATGGGCGCAGAGCGACACGGTGAAGATCGGGGTCGTGCTGCCGATGACCGGCCAGCAGGCCTCCACCGGGCGCCAGATCGAGGGCGCCATCAAGCTGTGGGTGGCGCAGAACGGCAACAAGGCCGGTGGCAAGAAGGTCGAGGTCATCGTCAAGGACGACGGCAGCGTGCCGGACGCGACCCGTCGCCTCGCGCAGGAACTGGTGGTGAACGACAAGGTCGTCGCGCTCGCCGGCTTCGGCATCACGCCGTCGGCCATGGCCACGGCCCCGATCGCCACGCAAAGCAAGACGCCCATGGTCGTGATGGCGGCGGCCACGTCGGCCATCACCGAAGCGTCGCCCTACATCGTGCGCACCAGCTTCACGCTGCCGCAGGCGGCCGTGGCGCTGGCCGAATGGGCGAACAAGAACAACATCAAGAAGGTCGTCACCCTGGTGGCCGATTACGGCCCCGGCTTCGACGCTGAGAAGTACTTCGCCGACCGCGTCACGCTCAACCAGGGCCAGGTGCTCGAAAAGCTGCGTACGCCGCTGCGCGCACCCGATTTCGCGCCTGTGCTGCAGAAGGTGCGCGACGCCAAGCCCGACGCGCTGTTCGTCTTCCTGCCATCGGGGCAGGGCGCCGCTTTCATGAAGCAGTTCGCCGAACGTGGCCTCGACAAGGCGGGCATCCGCCTGATCGCCACCGGCGACGTGACCGACGACGACCAGCTCAATACGATGGGCGACGTGGCCGTGGGCGTGGTCAACGCGCACCACTATTCGGCCGCGCACGACAGCGCCACGAACAAGAAATTCGTTGCGGCCTTCGAGGCGGCGAACAAGTTCCGGCCCAACTTCATGGCGGTCGGCGGCTACGACGGCATGCGCTTGATCTACAAGGCGCTCGACGCCAGCAAGGGCGCCGGCGGCGACGCCTTGCTGGCCGCGATGAAGGGGCAGATCTTCGAGAGCCCGCGCGGCAAGGTGCTGATCGACGCGCAGACCCGCGACATCGTGCAGGACATGTACATCCGCAAGGTCGAGAAGAAGGACGGGCAGCTCTGGAACATCGAGTTCGATGCCATCAAGGAGATGAAGGATCCCGGCAAATCCAAGTGAGGTGGCCGGCGATTGATTCCTTCATGGGCTGATCGATGCTGACCCTGCTCTTCGACGGCGTCGCCTACGGCATGCTGCTGTTCGTGCTGTCGCTCGGCCTGGCCGTGACGATGGGGCTGATGAACTTCATCAACCTCGCGCACGGCGCCTTCGCGATGGCCGGCGGCTATGTCTTCGTCGTGCTGTCGCAGCGCGCGGGCTTGCCATTCCTCGTCAGCCTGCCAGCAGCCTTCGTCGTCACGGCGCTGGCGGGTGCCGCACTCGAGCGCACGCTGTACCGGCCGATGTACGGCAAGCCGCACCTCGACCAGGTGCTGTTCAGCATCGGCCTGACCTTCATGGCGGTGGCCGCGGTCGACTACGTGATGGGCTCGTCGCAGGTCAACGTGCAGACCCCCGGCTGGTTGCAGGGCCGCATCGAGATCGGGCAGGGCGACACGATGCTCGGCATGGGGCGGTACCGCCTCTTCATCGTCGTCGTCTGCGTGGCGCTCGCGCTCGGGCTGCAGGCCGTGCTGTCGCGCACGCGCTTCGGCAGCCGGCTGCGCGCCGCGGTCGACGATCCGCGCGTGGCCGCCGGCCTGGGCATCCCGGTGAACCGCGTCTTCCTGCTGACCTTCGCGTTCGGCTCCGGCCTGGCGGGGCTGGGCGGCGCGCTGGGCGTGGACGTGCTCGGGCTCGATCCGCAGTTTCCGTTCAAGTTCATGGTCTATTTCCTGATCGTCTGCGCGGTGGGCGGCACGAGTTCACTCACAGGTCCGCTCGTGGCGGCGCTGGTGCTCGGCATCGCGGACGTCTTCGGCAAGTACTACGTGCCCAAGCTCGGCGGCTTCATCGTCTACGCGCTGATGATCGCCATCCTGCTCTGGCGCCCGCAGGGACTCTTCACACGCGAGGGCGGCAAGTGATGCGGCACCAGCGCACGCACATCGCCGTTGCGGCGGCCCGTCAGGCGGCGCCATGACCACGGGCACCGCCGCGTCGCGCCTGCTCGCGCCGTCCCGCTGGCGGCCCTGGGAGATCGTGCTCTGGCTTGCGATCTGGGCGGCGCCATTCGCCGTGCCGCAGCACGCCGCATTGATCAACGAGATCGCCATCTTCGCGTTGTTCGCGGTGTCGCTCGACATCGTGCTCGGGTATGCCGGCATCGTCTCGCTCGGCCACACGGCGTATTTCGGCGCGGGTGCCTACGGTGCGGCCCTGTTCGCCAAACACGTGATGCCGGACCCGCTGGTGGGGCTGGTGGTGGGCACGCTCGTCGGTGCCGTGCTCGGCCTGGTGACGAGCCCGATGATCGTGCGCGGCACCGACCTCACGCGGCTGATGGTGACGATGGGCATCGCGCTGGTGCTGCTCGAACTGGCGAACAAGTTCGACCACATCACCGGCGGCATCGACGGCCTGCAGGGCGTGGTGATCGGGCCGTTGCTCGGCCGGTTCGAATTCGATCTCGCGGCACGTACCGCATCGTTCTATTCGCTCGCGGTGCTGTTCGTCGTGTTCCTGCTGCTGCGCCGGATCGTGCACTCGCCGTTCGGCATGTCGCTGCAGGCGCTGCGCGACAACCGGCTGCGGCTGGCGTCGGCGGGCATGTCGGTCAATT
>JAHECD010000109.1 GCA_024641945.1 Rubrivivax sp.
CTCGGCTTCGACCCGATCGACGCCAACGGGCAGCACGCGAACCACCGCACCCGCGCCGGCGAGATGGCGCTGTACGACGAGTACAACCCGCTGCGGCGCATCGTGGTGGCCGGCTCTGCTGCCGGCACACAGTACCAGTTCCTGCTGAACTTCAACGAGACCGAAGGTATCCTGCGGCCGTCCGAGAACGTGCCTGGGCCGGGCAACACGACCATCGTGACCGGCACCGTGCGCGACGACGGGGGTGACCGCATCTTCGGCGACCTCGGCAACGACTGGATGGTGGGCGGCACCGGGCGCGACGACCTGTACGCCGGCATGGGCAACGACCTGATGAACGTCGACGACAACCTGGGCACGCACGGCAACCTGAACGACCAGCCCGACACCCATTCGACGTACGAGGACCGCGCCTTCGGCGGCGCCGGGCGCGACGTGCTGATCGCCAACACCGGCGGCGACCGCCTGATCGACTGGACCGGCGAATTCAACAGCTACCTGGTGCCGTTCGCGCCGTTCGGCATGGCCACGGTGAGCCGCACGCTGCAGCCGCAGTTGCCGGAATTCCTGTACGCGCTGTCGCGCAGCGACGGTGCCGACGCCACGCGTTTTGCCGACACGAACGGCGGCACGCCGGAGCCCGGCGCCACCAAGCCGAGCGACCCGATCCCGTCGCGCTACGGCGAGCCGCGCGGCGAGCTCGGCCTCGTGCTGCAGAAGGACGACGCCTGGCAGGACACGCACGGCGGCCCGTCGGACCCGCAGGCCGGCAACATCCCGGGCGGCAAGCGTGACGTGCTGCGCACGGCCGATTTCACCGGCGGCAACGCCTCGGGCTTCGTGGCGGTATCGGGCAGCTGGGTGGTCGTGAACGACCGTGTCCAGGTCACGTCCACCGCGGCCAGCCCGGATGCGATCAGCCTGTTCAACCAGGCTGACACGCCGATCCCGGACTACTTCGAGATGCAGGCCACGATCAATGCGGTCAAGGCGACCGGCGGATCGAAGGCCAACTCGTTCCTGATCTTCGACTACCAGAGCGAAACCGACTTCAAGTTCGTCGGCATCGACGTGTCGACCAACAAGATCGAGATCGGGCATCGCGATGAAAGCGGCTGGATCGTCGACAACTGGACGAACGCGCAGTTGAAGGCCGGCAACGACTATGTCGTGATGATGACCGTCAATGACATGACGGCCACGCTGACCGTGGGCAAGATCTCGGTGGCCTACACGTTCACGGCGCGCATCGACGAAAAGGGCGTCCGGCACAACCTGAAGGACGGCCTGGTCGGCATCGGCGCCAACAACGCGGCGGCGCAGATCGACAACGTGGTGGTCCAGGCCCCGCCGGGCGCGATCACGGTCGACAAGACGGCCGACTTCGGCGCCACGTTGCCGGCCAGCGTGCTCTTCGGCACGCCGTTCGCAGGCACGTGGAGCGAAGCGTCCGGGCGGCTGGTCGGCACCACGACCACGGCCGCGCCGGCAATCGACTTCATCAACGTCGGCGCGCTGCCGGTGACGGCGGGCTCGCTGCTCGAGATCACGAGCGTGCTGCGCACCTCCGGGCGCGGCGGGATGATCTTCGACTACCAGGGCGCCAAGGCCTACAAGTACGTCACGCTGTCGCCGGATACCAACCAGCTGGTGATCGGGCACGTGATCGGTGCGGCGAACAAGGTCGACGCGACCTATGCCGTCAGCGTCTCGGCGAGCAAGGACTACACGCTGCAGGTCAGCCTGCGCAGCGGGTTGGTCAATGTGTCGCTGAACGGTGCGGTGGTGCTGAGCAACGTCTACAAGGAGATCGTCACCGAAGGGCGCTACGGCATCGCGAGCTTCAAGGGCAACACGTCCGGGCAGACCTCGTTCGACAGCGTGCGGGTGCGCACCGACGAACTGGCCTACGAGACCGTGGCGGCGCTGAATGCCACCTCGGTGGCGTCGACGCTCGGCGCGGCGAGCAGCCAAGGGATGGCGACGATCAGCGCCGCCGACCTGACGGCGCTGACGGCCGAAGCCAAGCGGCGCTGGGCGGCGTCCGGCCTGAGCAGCGCGCAGATGGCGGCGCTCGATACGGTGACCGTGGAGGTCGCCAGCCTGGACGGCACCTTGCTGGGCGAGACGAGCGGGCACCACATCGTGATCGACGCCGACGCGGCTGGCTACGGCTGGTTCATCGATCACACGCCACGCAGCGACGCGGAGTTCCGCATCGCCGGCAACGGCCTGCGCAGCGCCGTCTCGGGTGCCGCGGCCGGGCATATGGACCTGCTCACGGTGCTGATGCACGAGTACGGCCACGCGGCCGGCCTCGACCACGTCGGCGTCGGTGTGATGGACGATACGCTGGCGGCCGGCACACGTGAGAGCCCCGACTACACGACGCTCGGATTCAAGACCCCGAGCAGCGCGGCGGCGACAGGGAACTCGCCGGTAGCGATCGACTGGACGGCCGCGGCGCCGGTGGCTGCTTCGAGCGGGTCGTCGGCCCGCGGCAGCGCGGCGAGCGACGAGTGGCGTTCGCGGTTCGTCGGTGACGGCATGCGGCCGTTGCGCGAATCGCCGAACGCCAAGCTGTCGATCAAGCTGAGCAACTTGCAGCGCTGACCGGGCGAACGGGCGATCGGATGGGCAAGACGCTCCTGATGTACGAAACGGCGGTGCCGGTCAGCCCGGCCCGCCATTCGTTCCATTCGGTCGAGGTGGGGGCGGACTATGGCTTCAGCGCCAGCCTGAACGCGGTGCCGCTGATGGCCGCGGAGGTGCTGCCGGCTGCAGCCGAGTATGCGGTCGTCTTTACGGAGGTTGGTGACGAGGTGATGCCCGTGGTGGTACTGGGCATGCAGGGCAGGCGCAACCTCTATGTCGCTCCCGATGGGCGCTGGATGGCGAATTACATCCCGGCCTTCATTCGGCGATACCCGTTCGTCTTCGCGTCGAGCGAAGACCAACAGACCCTGACGCTGTGCATCGACGAGACATACCCTGGAGTGAATACCGAGGGCCGCGGCGAACGGCTCTACGGCAGCGACAGCAAGCCGACCGCATTCGTCGACGGCGTGCTTCGCTTCCTGAAGGAGTACCAGGCGCAGGACCAGCGGACGCAGGCTTTCGGACGCCGGCTGCGGGAGTTCGGCCTGCTCGAGCGAATGGAAGCCAAGGTCACCACCCCCGATGGAGAAATACTTTCACTGAACGGTTTCACCGCCGTGAGTCGTGAGCGGCTTCGCGCTGTCACGGCCGTGCAGCTCGAGCAGATGGTCAAGTCAGACGAACTCGAACTGATCTACATGCACCTGTACTCGCTGCGCAACTTCACCGAACTGCGCGATCGCCTCGTCGGCGCCACAGGTGCCGAAATTCGGTCTGTCTCGGCTACGGCCTGACACGACGGGCTGAAACATCACGCGAGCGCGGATGCGCCGTCGCGTCCGGCGAATGCCGTTCCATGCAGGCAGGCGGCGACCCGCAGGCCACCGTGTCGCCGTGCCGATGGAAGGTTGCACACGCGTACGTGCCACCGTCCATCGGCTGGTCTTGGTTGGTGCACGAGCGTGAATGACCGCGCGCGATTGCGTGGCAATGTTCGTCAGCGCGAGCCCGCTCGCCGACGCCTACGGCCTTGGCCCGTTGTGGCAGTCGTAGCACCCCACGCTCTGCCCGGCCGCATAGGTCTTCGTGCCGTGTTCGGTATTGAACGAGCGTGCCACCTTGACTTGCGCGAGCGGGCTGCCGCGGTAGTCGGCACCGTGGCAGGCGGTGCATTGCGCCGTCCCGCCCCCAAGCTGGTCGTGGTGTTCCTTGACCCAGGCCGCGCCGATCGTGTGCATGCCGTGCGGACCACCGGTGCCGGTCAAGGGCACGGTGGCGTGGCACACCGTGCACTCGCGCACCGTGCCGGCATAGCCCTGCAGCGCGATGCTCTGCAGGTTGTCGTTCTCGTGCGAGCTCGGATAGACCGCGTGCGTGGCGCCGTGGCAGGCCTCGCACTGCATGCCGCCATGGCCCTTGCTGAAGCGATACAGGTCGAACCCTGCCGCCGGCGTATTCGGGTTGGTGGCGAAACGTGTGTCGGTGGGCTTGACGAGGTGGCCTGCGGCGTCGAGCGAGGTGGTCGTGCGCTTGCCATTGAAGTGGCAGGACTGGCAGGTGGGCTCCTGCAGCCAGCCCACGCGCGCCGGGTCGCCGACCTTGCTCATGTTGCCGTGGCACGACTGGCAGCCCATCGTCGCGTTGCCGCTGGCATCTGTTGCATTGCCCATGGCACCTCGCAGGCACTTGGTGACCGAGCCCGGGTGGCACAGGTAACACGCGTTGCGGTTCGTGCTGGCGTCGAGCGCGAGCATCGTCGACGGGTCGATCACCTTGCCGTGGTTGCCGTGCAGCGCGCTCGTGAGTGCCTTGACGCCTGTCAGGCCGGTGCCGGGCAGAGCGTTCGAGGCGTGGCACGACGCACACAGCACCGGCGTGCCCGTCGTGGCCGACCCCAGCAGCCCGCCGGACATTCCCTTGCTCGCCAGTGCGGAGACATAGGCCGGGTTGGCGGCCTGCTTCTCGTCGTGCAGGCGCAGGATGTTCTTCTTCCAGTCGTTCTCGGCGTTGGGGTCGTTGATCCAACCGGCGGCCGGCCTGGCCGCCTGCCGTGCAGTATTTGTCTCGGTGGCCGGGCGCGAGGCATGGCAGGCCGCGCAGGTGATTTCGTCGCTGACGGGCAGCACGGTGACGGTGGTCGCGAGCAGCTTGCCGGTGCCGTCGAAGGCCGAGACCTTGACCGTCGGGTAGTAGTTCTTGACGCCCGCATCGTCGTACGGCGTGATCGGCAGCCCCGGGGCTTCGAACCACTGGTTCACCGGGTCGAGTGCCATGTTGCGCGGCACGCGCGAGGGCGTCGCAAAGCCGGTGAGGCCGACGTCCGGTGCCGGGCTCGCACCGTAGAGCGGCCGCACCCAGGACCAGAAGTTCGTCTTCAGCGAACTCGCGGTGTTGATCGATCCGCTCGGGTCGGCCACCGCCTCGTAGGTCAGCCTGACGCCGCTGGTGATCGCCTTGCCGGTAGAGGCGTTGACAAGCTGCGCATGCAGGTTGTTGAACGGCGGCAGGATCGAGAACATCGAATAGTCCTTGCCATCGATGCAGTGCATGCCCAGGTCGTTCCAGGCGATGAGCGAGAAACGACCGTTAAGCGCCACGCCGCCGGTCACCGTGACCGGCACGTTGAGCGTGGTGACGCTGTCCTTCAGCGTGACGAGCGCCGTGCCAGCCACCTGGCCCCGCACGGTGACGACGCTGCCGGCAACCGTGACGCTGGCGACCGCCGGGTTGCTGGACGAGGCCGTGAGCGCACCATTGACGTTGCTGCCCGTCAGCGGGGCCGCGGCGCCCGCGGGAATCGCCAGCGAGGTCGGCGAGACGGTCATCGCGACCGCCGCGGGTGTGACCGTCACCGGAACCGCGATCGTGCGGCCGAGGCCGTCGCGGGCATAGACCGTGGCCGACCCGGGCGCCTTGCCCGTCACCGTCAGGACCGGGTTGCTCGTGCTTGCGCGCGACAGCGAGGTGACCGCCACGAGGGTATTGCCGCTGTAGGAGATCGTCGTGCCGTTTGCACCGCTCAGCGTGGCGCTCGCAAAGGCGCCGACCGGCATCGACAACGACGTCGGCGACACCGTCAAGGCGCCGGGTGGCGGCGCATCGGCCGTCACCGTCACCGAGACGGTGATGGACTGCTTGAGCCCATCGCGGGCATAGACGGTGGTCGTGCCGGGCGCTTTGCCGATGATCGTCAGGATCGGCGTGGCGGTGTTGGCCTTCGACAGCGATGTGACGGCCACCGCCGTGTTCCCGCTGTACGAGATCGTCTGTCCGCTCGAGCCCGCGATCGACGTCTTGATCGACGTGCCCGCGGGAATCGACACGGCGGCTGGCGAGACCGTCATCGCGGCCTGCGCGGGCGCAGCAGCGAGTCCCAGCGATGCAGCGAGCCCGGCCGCAAGTGCGATGAGCCGGCGCGTGATGGCGCCGATGGCAAGGTGCTTGTCCATGTTCCGTCCTCCAATCCTGGTCTTCGTGCCGCCCGGGCCGGCCCGACAAGTGGTCGGGCCGGCCCGGACGCCGGGTGCCTCAAGGCATCTGTGGGCGCGATCGCGTCGAATGCGGTCGAGTTTGACCACAGGAGGCCAGGCGAAACCTTAAGTGGGAAACTGTGCGTAACGCACATTTCATGGCCGGGCGACGGAAAGGGCCCCATTGGGCGGGCTTCATTCGCCCGCCTGGCCTCTCGGGGGAGGCTCCACAACGGTCACACGCGGCGCATGGCCGGGACAGCGCCTGCGGATACACGTGCTAACGAGTTCGGCACGTCGCGCCAGGGGTCTTGCCCTGCACGCCGATCCGGCGGTGTGCGGAGAGTCAGTCCGCCGCCCGTCGTCCGCGGCGGCGTTGTACCTTCGGCCAATCCGTATCGGCCAGGAGTGTGGCCGCCTGCACCTGGAGCGTGGTGAGCAAACGGTCCAGGCTGTGGATGTCGACGTCGCTCAACACATCCAGCAAGGCCCGATTGATCGCCACCACACGCGGCATCAGTTGCGCATGCAGCGTCTTGCCTCGCGTGTTGAGCGAGACCATGGCCAGGCGGCGGTCGCCCGCGTGCGTGCTGCGCGTGACCAGTGATTTGGCCACCAGGCTCGAGATGGCGCGCGAGGTGCGCGCGCGGTCGAGATCGGCGCGAAGCGCCAGTTCGGACGGCTGCATCGGTCCGGCCTCGGCAAGCCAGCCGATCATGCGCCACTCTCGGCGCGTGATGCCGAACTCACCCTCGCAGACCCGCACCACGGTCGTCCCGGCCGTGGCATAGAGTTGGCCCAGGCGATACAGGAGCAACTCCCCCGGCGCTTCGGGGTCGCGCAAGGGAAGGCGTCGTGTCACGGCGTTTACCCGGTGGATGATTGATTAGATCAATTCATTGTGTGGGCGATAGATTGCGTGCACTACCGGGCCGACCCGTACAGGCCCGTCGAGACAGCGCTTCGGCGGAGATCTGCACCCATTGAAAGACGGAGACATCGAATGACATTCCCCCGACGCCTGTTGGCCACCGCCGCGCTGGTGCTTCCGCTGATGGCTGCCGCGCAGTCATCCTGGCCCGACAAGCCGATTCGCGTGGTGCTGCCGTACCCGCCGGGCGGGCCGAGCGGCATCGTGATGCGCCTGGCCGCAGACAAGATGCAGGGCGTGCTCAAGCAGCCGTTCGTGATCGACAACAAGCCCGGAGCGGGCGGCAATCTCGGTGCGGGCGAAGTTGCGCGATCGGCGCCCGATGGCTATACGTGGTTGATGGCGGTCGACACCACCGTGACCGTCAACCCGCACGTCTACAAACAGCTCGGCTTCAAGGTGGACGACCTGATGCCCGTGACCACCGCCTCGCAGTTCAGCCAGACCCTGGTGTGCAACCCGGCGCTAGGCGTCAAGACATTGGCCGAACTCGTGGCGAAGGCGAAGAGCGAGAAGCTCAGCTATGCCTCCGGCGGGGCTGGCGTGCCGGGCCATCTGGCGATGGAATTGATGATGTCGATGACCGGCATCGACATGACCCACATTCCGTACAAGGGCCCGGCGCCTGCGGCGCAGGACGTCATCGGCAACCAGGTGCCCTGCGGCTTTCTTGCCGGCCCGACGGTGCTGCCGCACATCAAATCCGGCCGTCTGGTCGCGCTCGCGGTCTCGGGCAGCCGGCGTTCCGAGGCGATGCCCGAGGTGCCGACCGTTGCCGAGGCCGGCGTGCCGGGCTATCAGGCGGACTTCGCACTGGTCATCTTCGCGCCGCGCGGGACGCCCGAGCCGATCGTCAGCAAATTCCGCGAGGCTTTCGTCGACGCGCTGAAGGCCCCCGACATGCTGGAGAAGCTGCGCTTGACCGATCAGGCCGCCGTCGGCAGCACGCCGGCGCAGGCGGCCGCGACGTTGACGGCGGACTCCAAGAAGTGGGGCGACGTGGTGCGTCGCATCAAGCTCGGCCTGGACTGAACGCGTTTCGAGTCCGCGCGCAGCCTGGGCGTCGCCGCGCTCGACGCCGGATCCGGCCGGCGGCGTTGACAACCGCCTGTCCGGGCCGGCCACCGTCCCGTTGCGGATTCACCGTCGCCGCCGATGCAGCGGCGCATGCCCGCCAGCACGACCGGCAGGGCCCGAAATGCTGTGCTGAAATCGGGTGATCGGGCCAGTCGGTCCGCTCGACGATGGTGCTGCTCGTGACCGCATTGAAATTCAAAGACCGCCCGATCGCCGCCGTCCTGTTCGACCTCGACGGCACGTTGCTCGACACCGTGGGCGACATCGCGCTGGCGCTGAAACGTGCATTTGCCGACCGGGGCTTCGAGGCCCCGCCCCAGGCCGATGTGCGGCAGATGATCGGGCGCGGGGCACCCATGCTGGTGGAGCGTGCCTGCAAGGCGCGCGCGCTGGAACTGGACGACGCGACCAAGGCCGACCTGCTCGAACGTTTTTTCGACCACTACGGGCAGTTGCAGGTGACCGGCGAAGGTTCGGCGGAGCCATTCGCCGGCGTGCGCGAAGGGCTGCATGCGTTGCATCTGGCGGGCGTGCCGATGGCCATCGTGACCAACAAGCAGCAGGTATTTGCACACGCGCTGATGATCCGCCTCGAGCTGGCCAGCTACGTGAAGGTCATCGTGGGTGGCGACACGTGCGCGCGCCGCAAACCCGACCCGCAGCCCCTTCAATGGGCCGCCGCGCAACTCGGCATCAACGATGCGCAGACCCTGATGGTGGGTGACTCGGTCAACGACGTCACGGCTGCGCGGGCCGCCGGCATGCCGGTGGTGTGCGTGCCGTACGGCTACAACGAAGGGCAGGACCCGGCCACGCTGACCTGCGACGCGTTCGTCGATTCGATCGACCGATTGCCCAAGCTTCTGGGGCTCTGAGGCCATGCCGCGCTGCACCTTGTGGTCCACCTGAGATGGGTCCGCTGCACGGTCTTCGGGTGATCGAGCTGGCGAGCATCGGGCCAGGCCCGATGTGCGCGATGCTGCTTGCCGACCTCGGCGCCGATGTGGTGCGCATCGACCGGCTCGAGCCGAGCGGGCTGGGCGTGCCAGTCGGCCGCGAATACGACGTGAACGCGCGCGGCCGGCGCTCGGCGGCCATCGATACACGCTCGCCGCAGGGGCGCGAGGCGGTGCTGCGGCTCGTGCAAACCGCCGACGTGCTGATCGAGGGCTTCCGCCCTGGCGTGACCGAGCGCCTGGGGCTCGGGCCGGCCGACTGCCACGCACGCAACGCGCGTCTCGTCTATGGGCGCATGACCGGCTTCGGGCAGGCGGGCCCGCTCGCCACGGCGGCCGGGCATGACCTGAACTACATCGCCCTGGCCGGTGCGCTGGACGCCATCGGCCCGGCGGGGGGCGCGCCGCTGCCGCCGCTCAACCTTGTCGGCGACTACGGCGGAGGCGCGTTGTACCTGGCCTTCGGCATCATGGCCGCGCTGTGGGAACGCCAGACGTCCGGCCGCGGGCAGGTCGTCGATGCCGCCATGGTCGATGGCGCGGCCTCATTGATGTCCATCTTCTATGGCCTCAAGGCCGCTGGTGCCTGGGGCGGCGCGCGCGGCGACAACCTGCTCGACGGCGGCGCACCGTTCTATGCCACCTACGAAACGTCCGACGGCAAGTGGGTCTCCGTGGCGCCGCTGGAGCCCAAGTTCTTCGCCGAATTTGCCGGCCGCGTCGGCCTCGACGGGCACTTCGTCGCGCGCCAGTACGACCGTCGACTGTGGCCCGAGATGCGCGCGGCCATTGCAGCCACCATGCGCACGAAGACACGCGACGAATGGAGCGCGCTGCTGGAAGGCACGGACGCCTGTTTCGCCCCTGTGCTGTCGATGGACGAAGCACCGGCGCACCGGCACGCACGGGAACGTGCAGCGTTTGTCGACCTGGACGGCGTGGTCCAGCCGGCGCCCGCTCCGCGGTTCGACCGCAGCGTGCCCGACGCGCCGCGCCCGGCGCCGACGGTTGGTGCGCACACCCGTGCCGTGCTCGCCGAAGCCGGCTATCACGCGGACGAGATTGCCGCGCTGGCCGCGGCGGGAGTCGTGAGATGAGCGAGCCCGAGATGTTCGACGTGCAGGCGGGGGCGCGCAAGGCCGCATCGGTCATCGTATTGCGCGACCTGGCCGAAGGTGGCATCGAGGTGCTGATGTTGCGCCGCGCCGAGCGCGACGACGACATGCGCAGCGGGGCGGCCGTCTTTCCCGGCGGCGTGCTGGACGCACGCGACCGCGAGGCCCATGTGCACTGCCTGGGCTGGGATGACCTGGCTGCCAGCGCGCGCCTGAAGCTCGACGCCGGAGGCCTGGACTATCTCGTCGCTGCGGCCCGCGAATGCTTCGAGGAGGTGGGCCTGCTGTTCGCCGGGGACCCGGACGATGCGATCGTCCAGCAAGCCCATGCCGACTGGCGCGGCCCGTTGCAGCGTGGCGAACAGTCGATCGCCGCGATGTGCCGTTCTCTCGGCGTTCCGGTCGATCTGCGCGGCTGGCACTACTGGAGCCACTGGCTCACGCCGCCGGGGCATCCGAAGCGGTTCGACACGCGCTTCTTTGTCGCACGTGCGCCCGCCGAACAGCACGCCGAGGCTGATTTCGGCGAGGCCATCGAGATCATGTGGCTCACGCCGGAGCAGGCGCTCGGGCGCGAGCGTGGCCTCAAGTTGCTGCCGGTGACCCGCCGCACATTGCAGCAGTTGAAGGTGTTCGACCGCGTGCAGGCGGTGCTCGACCATGCGGCCGCGCAAGGCGACGTGCCGATGACGCTGCCGCGCCGCGCCACCACCGCAGGCGGCGAGTTGCGCATCGTGCTGCCGCACGAGCACGTCTATGCCGAAGTCGCCCGCCTGGACCCGCGGGGCGAATGGGGCGCACTGGCGGAGATCGTTCCCGGTCGCGCCGTGCGACTGTCAGCGCGGGTCATCCGGGTGACGGCGCCGAACGCCGGCATGATGACCGGCCCGGGCACCAACAGCTACCTCGTGGGCGACCCGGTGCGTAACCGCTGGACCGTCATCGACCCCGGGCCGGCCGACGGGGACCATGTGCAGGCGCTGCAGGCCGCCGCACCGGGGCCGATCGAGCGCATCCTCGTCACGCACACCCATGTCGACCATTCGCCGGGCGCCGTGGCGCTGGCGGCGGCCACGGGCGCGCCCGTGCTCGGGCAACGGCCGCTGCACATGACCGGGCAGGACGCCACCTTCGCGCCGTCGCACGAACTGGCCGGCGGTGAACGACTCGAACTCGGGCCCGACGCCACGCTGCATGCGGTGCACACGCCCGGCCACGCCTCCAACCACTTGTGTTTCCTGCTGCCGCAGGAAAAGTTGCTGTTCACCGGCGACCACGTGATGCAGGGCAGCACCGTGGTCATCAACCCGCCCGACGGCGACATGGCGGCTTACTTCCGCGCGCTCGAGTCGTTGCTCGCGATGGATCTCGACTGGTTCGCACCGGGCCACGGCTTTCTCGTGGCTCGGCCTCACGACGTGGTTCGCTCGCTGCTGGCGCACCGGCTGGCACGCGAGGACAAGGTCGTCGTGGCGCTGTCGGTGCACGCGCCCGCCACGGTCGAGGCGCTGGTGCCGATGGTGTACGCCGATACGCCGGCGTCGCTGCATGCGGTGGCCCGCCGGTCGCTGCTCGCCCACCTGATCAAGCTGCAGGCCGAAGGCCGCGCCGTGCTCGACGCGCAGCGCTGGCGGTTGGCCTGAACCGCTGGATCGGCGGCTCAGCGCCCCAGTCGCCGGTAGAAGAACGTCGTCTGGCAGTAGCCGCCCTGCGGCAACAGCGCATAGTCGGGCACGGCACCACAGGCGACCCAGCCGGCACGGGTGTAGAGCCGCTCGGCATCGGGGCTCGCGGTATCCAGCACCAGCAGGGTCTTGCCGCAGTCGAGCGCCACGCGCTCGGCCTCCTGCAGCAAGGCCTCGCCCACGCCACGCCGGCGCGCCGCATGGTGCACCAGCATCTTGGCGAGATCGGCGCGGTGAGGCTGGTTCTCGGGCTGCGCGAGCACCAGCTGCACGGTGCCCACGATACGGTCGCCGATCTTCGCGACGATCAAAGCACGCTCGCCCGTGTCGACACCTGCCGCCACGCCGCGCCAGAAGGACACGGCACGCTCGCGGGTCAAAGGATGCATGAAGCTCACCGAGGCCCCACCGTCCACGCAATCGAGCAGCACGTCGGCAAGACCGTCGATGGCTGCCGATGTCACCGCATCCAGGCGGCGCACGCTGACCGGCACGGCCGTCATGCGCGCCCCGGCCCGACGGCGTTGGTGATTACCACGGCATAGCGTGCTGCCACGCGCGCGGGGTTGTGATACGTCATGGGCCGGTCGAGTGTGATCGCCAGGCAGTCGCCGGTCTCGAGGCGGAAGTGTTCGTTGCCCGCGGTCACGTCGATGCGGCCGTCAAGCACCCACACCTGCTGATGGATGCGCGACGTTCGCGGCCCGGTCTCGTAGGCGACCCGGGCGCCTGGCGGGAACTCCACCTCGACGATCCGAAACGGCGCGCCCAGGCCCTGCGGGGTGACGCTGCGCCGCACGTAGCCCGACGCAGGGTCCCGCCATTCGGGTTGGTCCTTCCGCCGTGCCACGGGGTGGTCTGCCGGTGGCGCGGCGTCAAACAAGTCCGCCAGTGCCACGCCCAGGCCGGTGGCCACCTTGTCGAGCACGACGGCGGTCGCGCTGCTCTCGCCACGCTCGATGAGCGACAGCATCGAGCGACTCACGCCACAACGGCCGGCCAGATCCATGAGCGACAAGCCGGCCGCGCCTCTGAGCGACCGTACGCGTTGTGCGATGCGTGCATCGAGCGAGGGAGCGTCGGTTGCAGCGGGCAAATCCAATGTCATGGAATCATGATCCATGATATTGGATAAAAAATCAATGACCGCTCGGCTCTACGCGTGGCCGGGGTTCAGGCCTCGGCACCGCCCATCGTCTGCCATTGCCCGTCGATGAGCATCTCGTAAGGTCGGAATTGGATCTTGTAGGCCATCTTCGGGCTGCGGTCGATCCAGTAGCCGAGGTACACGTGCGGCAGCTTGAGTTGCCGTGTCTGCTCGATCTGCCAGAGCACGCTGTAAGTGCCGTAACTCGCCTTGAGGTCGGGCTCGTAGTACGTGTAGACGGCTGAAATGCCGTCGTTCAGCACGTCGAGGATCGAGACCATGCGCAGCGTGCCAGGCCCGCCATCGCGCGCGGGCTCACGGAATTCGACCAGGCGCGAATTGACCCGGCTCTGCAGCAGGAACTGCGTGTACTGGTCGACGCTGTCGTGGTCCATGCCGCCGCCGCTGTGGCGGCCCGACTGGTAGCGCAGGTACAGCTGGTAGTGCTCCGGCTGGAAACCCAGGCGCAGCACGCGTGCCTTCAGGTGGGCGTGCGTCTTCCAGGCGCGCCGCTGGCTGCGGTTCGGCTCGAAATGCGCCACCGGGATGCGCAGGGGCACACACGAACGGCAACCATCGCAGTAGGGCCGGTAGGTGAACATGCCACTGCGCCGGAAGCCGTTGGCCACGAGCCCCGAGTACGCGTCGGCATTGATCAGGTGGCTGGGGGTGGCGACCTGGCTGCGCGCCAACCGGTCAGCCAGGTAGCTGCAGGGGTAGGGCGCAGTGGCATAGAACTGCAGCGATGAGAGTGGGAGCTCTTTCGGGTGCGTCACTCGGCGATCTTCCCGGGTGCGGCGGTCTCCAGACCCAGGTGCACCCACTGGTGCGGATGATAGGTCCAGTCCTTGATCGGCGACCCCCCGAGAGCGCGGGAGAGGTGATGCTCGAAGGTCGCGCGCGGCTCCTCGTGCGCGCCGAAGCTCGCCAGATGGCCGGTGTTCTGCTGGCAGTCGATCATTTCGACACCGTTGGCGCGGCAGAAAGCCACCAGCGCAGACAGGGCGATCTTGGACGCGTCGGTGCGGTGCGCAAACATCGATTCACCGAACACCATGCGGCCTATCGAGACGCAATACAGCCCGCCCGCCAGCCGGCCATCGATCCAGGTCTCGACGCTGTGCACACGGCCGGCGCGGTGCCAGGCGGTGTAGGCCCGCACCATGGTCGGCACGATCCAGGTGCCGCCCTGGCCATCACGCGGGGTGGTTGCGCAGGCCTCGATCACACGCTCGAAAGCGGTGTCCATGCGCACCTCGCACGCCGGGTCGGCGATGAATCGGCGCAGGGTCTTGCGCAGCGACCGCGAGATCTTGAAGTTCGCCACCGGCAGCACCATGCGCGGGTCGGGGCTCCACCAAAGGACGGGCTGCCCGGAGCTGAACCACGGGAAGATGCCGTGGTGGTAGGCCTCTTCGAGACGTTCGACGGTCAGCCGGCCGCCTGCCGCCAGAAGACCGGGCGCGTCGGAGTCCCCACCCAGGGCGAGCGAGGTGGGCGGCAGGTGCGTCTGGTCGTCGATCCAGTGCAGTTGCATGGGCGTCATCGTAAGGGCAGGGCGTGGCGACCTGCGCCCTCAGGGTGGGTGGCATGGGTCGGGCCATCCGGATCGTGCACCATCGGGGTCCGTGCCCGCGAGGGATTCCGCTGTCGACCATGCCGATGACCGCACCCGCAAGTTCCGTGACACCCGCCGCGACGCCAGGCCCGATGCCGTTCATCCTCGTCGTCGGGACCACGTTCGCACCACCGCTGCGCGGTTATGCGCCATTTGCACGTGCCGCCGACATGGCGGGCCGCACCCTCGCACGGCATGGCTTTGGGCTCATCACCGGCTGCCCGCCGGGGGTGGACAGCGCCGTGGCCGGCGCTTTCGTCGCCGAGTGCCGGCGCCACGTCCGGCAGCCTGAAGAGGCGTACCGCCAACTGTGGCTGCCGCACTTCCGGCGCGGCTACTGGATGCCCGGTGGCGGGTTCCGCGCGCCGCCGGCTTGTGTGCAGCGCCTCGCCAGCACGGCGCAATGGACCGAACGTGTGATCGACGAGGCCGCTGCGGGCATTCTGGTGGGCGGGCGCGGCCCGTCGATGGACATCGCGCGGCGCTTCATCGATGCCGGCAAGCCGGTGCTGCCGATTCCTTTTGTCGGCGGTGCTTCGCGCGCGGTGTTCGAGGAAATCCTGCGCACCTGGGGCGACGCGCCTGTACCCGGCTTGAGCCGGGCGCAATTCCTGCGCCTGGCGGTGCCGTGGATCAACGACGCGGGCCTGCTCGCCACCCTGCTGAAAGGCACGCTGGCACGCACGCAGGACATCTTCATTTCCTACCGCCGCAGCGGTGGTGCGTACGCGGCGGGCCACCTGCAGGCCGACCTGCGCGACCATTTCGGCGACCGCCGGGTGTTCTTCGACCTGCAGGGCATACGCCCGAGCGCCGACTGGCAGGCCACGATCGACGCGGCGATCGACGCCTGCAAGGTCGGCGTGGTGGTGATCGGCCCCGAATTCATGGCGCACGAGGCCGACGGGCGGCTGCGCCTGCACGACCCCGACGACGTGGTGCGGCGCGAGCTGCGCCGCTTGCTGGACGGCGGCAAGGCGATCCTGCCGGTGCTCGTGGGCGGCGCACGACCACTGTCCGTGCGTGAGCTGCCGGAGGATCTTGCAGCGCTGGCCGCGATCCAGGCACGCCCCCTGGCCAACGACGGCTGGGCGGCCACGATGCACGCGCTCGTGGAGGCGATCGAGGTCCACCTGCAACCGGTGACGCCCTGAACAGGGTATCGCCGCGGTGCCCGGTACAGTCTGGACGACGATGAGCCGATATCGAAGCATGTCGATCTCTGAAGCAGCCGCGGGCCCCGAAGTTCAGCGTCGAGGCCTGCTGCGCCTGGTTCTTGCCGCCGCCGGCGCGGTGCTGGGCGGTTGCGGCGGTGGCGCAGGCGCTGATGAGAGACCGGCCGCGGATGCCGCCGGTGTCGCGGCCGACGACACGGTCAGCCCGGTGGCAACGCCGCCCGTTTCGGCACCGGCCGCGGCGCCGGTGCCCGCTCCTGCGCCACCCGATTTGGCCCCCGCGCCCGCGCCGGCACCGCAGGCCCAGTGGCCGGACGACTACGCCGGCGGCACGGGCGGACGGACATGGCATGTGGCGCCGACTGGCAGCGATGCCGCGACGGGATCGGCGTTGGCCCCGTTTGCGACGCTGAGTCACGTGATGCATCTGGTGCAGCCCGGCGACACCGTCGTGGTCGAGGACGGCACCTACCACGAGGCCGTGGTGCTGGCGCGATCCGGCGGCGCTGGCAGGTACATCACGGTGCGTGCGGCCCGGGCCGGACGTGCACATATTCGCGGGCCCGCGGGAAGCTATTCGGCACTGCGCCTGCAAGGCGCCGGATGGATCCGCATCGAGGGCCTGGACCTGCAGGCCGATCTCGGCCACGGCATCGACGCCGAGGCCTGCCACCATGTGCAGCTGGTTGGCAATTCGTGCCACGACTGCGGGGGCAGCGGCATCAGCCTGCAGGCCGGGGATTACTACCTCGTCGAGGCGAATGCGGTCTTTCGCAATGCGTCGACCAACCGCTACCAGACGAGCGGCATCTCGATCTACCAGCCGCGCGCGTGGGATGCCGCGCCGGGTTTCCACATCGTCGTGCGGCGCAACGTGAGTCACTCGAACATCGAGTCGGCCACGGGCCTGGCGCAGACCACCGAGGGCAACGGCATCATCCTGGACGACTTCCACAACAGCCAGCCGACGCCGGGCAGTGCGGCCGCCGGCAGCTATGCGCCGGCCACGCTGGTGGAGAACAACGTCGTCTACAACAATGGCGGCAACGGCATCGTGGCCTACGAGAGCGACCACGTGACCGTGCGCCACAACACGGTCGCGTTCAACAACACCGACCCCCTGAATACCGGCACGTGGCGCGCCGAGTTGCTCAACAGCCAGGGCCGCGACAACCGCTGGGTCAACAACATCGCGGTGTGCAGCACGGCGGCCAACCCGTACCGCCAGGCCATGGTGGAGGGCGTGACCGCAGGCTTTGCCAATACGGGCTCCGTCTGGTCCGGCAACCTGCTGTTCGATACGGCCGCGCCCGCACGCGACGCATGGCTGGTCGACGGGGCAGGCAATCGCTACGCCGCTGCGGATGCACGTGCCGGAAACCTGCTGCGCGCCGACCCGCGTTTCGCTGGCGGCGGCGCAGCGGCCGGCGCGGCGGCGTACCGGACGCTCGCGGGCAGCGCGGCGCGCGGTGCGGCGCT
>JAHECD010000193.1 GCA_024641945.1 Rubrivivax sp.
CAAACTTCGTCGCCAGCACCGACGTGATCGCCGCCGTCAGCGTCGTCTTGCCGTGGTCCACATGCCCAATCGTCCCCACGTTCACGTGCGGCTTGGTGCGCTCAAATTTGCCTTTTGCCATTGCAGATCTCCTGGCGAACAAAACGAAACTAACAAGCCCGTTGGGCTGCGGCGTTCAAATGGTGCCCATGGCGCGGATCGAACGCGCGACCTCTCCCTTACCAAGGGAGTGCTCTACCACTGAGCCACATGGGCATCGACACGGGCCTGCACTCCTTGGAGGAATACAGGCCGGTGGCGACCACCAATTCAATTCCATCGAGCCGGCCAACCTGGAGCGGGAGACGGGAATCGAACCCGCGTCATTAGCTTGGAAGGCTAAGGTTCTGCCATTGAACTACTCCCGCAGGCAAAACGATTCGACGAACTTACAAACAGTCTTTTCTGGTGGAGGAGGCTGGATTCGAACCAGCGTAGGCGTAAGCCAACAGATTTACAGTCTGCCCCCTTTAGCCACTCGGGCACCCCTCCACGGAGAACCCGTGACTATAGCACGGCACCCTGCCTTCCTCCGGCGGGGGCTAGTCACAGGCGCAGAACTGGCTGACGATGCCGTCACACCAGACCCGGATCCGCCCGGGGGTATCCGACGCGCCCCGGATCATGTTCACCGAGCGCTGGCTCAGATGACGGCCATAGGCCACCTTGGACCGAATCGCGCCGCGATCCCACAAGGTCCGGACGGCCACGTGCGCATGGACGCCACACGCGACGATGGCGTCCAGTGTGCCGATCTCCCGCTGCAGTCGCTCAAGATTGGCGTCGGTCAGCACCTCCGCTTCGGTCGGAACAGAACGGCCCGTCAGGGCAGGGTATTCAACAGACTGCCATGAGTTAGTAATCACATACTTCTCGCGATTGGGGTGAACAAACACGCCGGGCAGTCGCAAATTGAGTTCCACGAGCACACGCGCCAAATTTGCACCCGTCCCCGCCGCGCAGGGGAAACCCCGTGCAGCCTCGAAGCGCCCTGGACAAATGAAGACAAAGCCGGTCTTCGCGCCTGGACAGGCCTGGAAGTGCGGAGAAACCATCAATTGAACAGGGACGATAGCGCCGCCCCAGGATCCGGGGCTCGCATGAACGCCTCTCCGACGAGGAAGGCGTGAACTCCCGCACCTCGCATGCGATCGACGTCCTGATGCGTCACGATGCCCGACTCCGTGACGAGGAGTTTGCCCGCCGGCAACCGCGGCAGCAGGGCAATCGTGGTGTCCAGGGAGACCTCGAAGGTGCGCAGGTTGCGGTTGTTGATGCCCAGCATGGGTGTCTTGAGCTTGAGGGCCCGATCGAGCTCCACGCCGTCGTGGACCTCCACCAGTACCCCCATGCCCAGCGCCAACGCGCAGGCTTCGAGGTCGGCCATCCGAGCGTCGTCGAGGCAGGACGCAATCAGCAGGATGCAGTCGGCGCCCATCGCGCGTGCTTCGAAAACCTGGTACTCGTCGACCATGAAGTCCTTGCGCAAGACAGGCAACCCGCACGCGCCACGGGCCTGCCGAAGGAAGTCGGCATGGCCCTGAAAAAATTGTTCGTCGGTGAGCACGCTCAGGCAGGCGGCCCCGTGGCGCTCGTAGCTGGCCGCGATCTCGGCCGGCACGAAATGCTCGCGCAGCACCCCTTTGCTCGGGCTGGCCCGCTTCACCTCAGCGATCACGGCAGCGCGGCCTGCGCCGATCTGATGGCGCAGCGCGTGCTCGAACCCGCGCACGTCGCCCCGGCCCTCGGCCTTCGCGCGCACGACTGCCAGCGGTTCGCGCAGGCGCGCCGATGCGATCTCCTCCCGCTTGACGGCAACGATCTTGTCGAGGATGTCGCTCACGATGCCGCCAGTGCCTTCGTCAGCGCGACGAACTGCTGCATCTTCGCCAGCGCCTTGCCTGACGCAACAGCCTCCCGCGCCGACGCGATGCCGTCGGCAATGGTCGCGACGACGTTCGCGGCATACAGCGACACGCCGGCGTTGAGGATGACGATGTCCCGCGCCGGGCCACTTTCGTTCTCGAGCACCGCTTGCAGCATGGCTTTCGACTGTTCGGGCGTCTCGACCTTGAACGCGCGACCGCTGGCCATGGTCAGGCCGAAGTCCTCCGGATGGATCTCGTACTCGCGAATGCCGCCGTCCTTGTATTCGCCCACCATCGTGGCGGCGCCGAGCGACACCTCGTCGAGCCCGTCGCGCCCGTAGACCACCAGCGCATGCTCAGCGCCAAGACGCTGCAATGCACGCACCTGGATACCGACGAGGTCGGGGTGGAAGACCCCCATCAGGATGTTCGGTGCGTCGGCAGGATTGGTCAGCGGGCCCAGGATGTTGAAGATCGTTCGCACGCCCAGTTCTCGCCGTACCGGGCCGACGTTCTTCATCGCCGGGTGGTGGTTGGGCGCGAACATGAATCCAATCCCCGTGTCGGCGATCGAGCGCGCGATCGACGCCGGCGACAACGTCAACGGCACGCCCAGTGCCTCGAGCACATCGGCACTGCCGGACTTGCTGGACACCGACCGATTGCCATGTTTGCTGACGCGCGCACCGCAGGCCGCGGCGACGAACATCGAGCAGGTCGAAATGTTGAACGTGTGCGAGCCGTCGCCGCCCGTGCCGACGATGTCCACGAGATGGCGGCGGTCCACCACGTCGACCTTGGTCGAGAATTCGCGCATCACCTGCGCGGCAGCCGTGATCTCGCCAATGGTTTCCTTCTTGACACGCAGACCGATGAGCAGCGCCGACATCATCACCGGCGACATCTCTCCACTCATGATGCGCCGCATCAGCGCCAGCATCTCGTCGTGGAAGATCTCGCGGTGATCGATGACTCTTGACAGCGCTTCGTGGTCGGTGATGGACATGGGCGTGGTCTCCTTCCGGCGGCTAGAGGGCCGCGCGCAAAGCGCGCACGGCGACATCGATCTCGGCCGCTGACACATCGAGGTGGGTCACGAGCCGCAAGCGGTACAGCCCGGTGCACAGCACCCCGGCGGCACTCAGCCGCTCGACGATCCCCTGGGCCTTCTCCGGCGCCAGGTCGACAAAGAGGATATTGGTCTGCGGCGGCATCACCGTCACGCCTGGCAGGCCCTGCAGGCCCTCGGCGAGGCGCTTCGCGTTGGCATGGTCCTCGGCCAGCCGGTCGACGTGATGATCGAGCGCGTGCAGCGCTGCAGCCGCCAGGATCCCCGCCTGGCGCAGACCGCCGCCGAGCATCTTGCGGTGCCGGTGTGCACGGGCGATCAGCTCCTTCGAGCCGGCCAGCGCGGACCCGACCGGTGCACCCAGCCCCTTGCTGAAACAGACCGAGACTGAATCGAAGGTGTCTGAAATCATGCGCGCGTTGGCGACGGCATCTCCGCCGGCGGCCACCGCGGCGTTGAAAAGTCGCGCCCCGTCGAGGTGGGTGGCCAGGCCGCGCCGGCGCGCCAGCGCCGTGGCATCACGCAAATAAGCCAGGGGCAACACCTGCCCCCCGATCGTATCTTCCAGTGCGAGCAGGCGCGTGCGTGCGAAGTGCGCATCGTCGGGCTTAATGGCGGCCTCGATATCGGCCAGCGCCAGCGTCCCGTCGGCCTGGTTGTTCAACGGTTGCGGCTGGATGCTGCCAAGTACCGCCGCGCCGCCACCTTCATAGCGGTAGGTATGCGCCTGCTGGCCGACGATGTACTCGTCGCCGCGTGCGCAATGGGACATCAGCGCGCACAGGTTGCTTTGCGTACCGCTGGGCATGAACAGTGCCGCCTCCTTGCCAAGCATCGACGCAATGCGATCCTGCAGTGCGTTGACCGTGGGGTCGTCGCCGAAGACGTCGTCCCCCACCTCGGCGGCAGCCATCGCGGCACGCATGGCTGGCGTCGGCCGGGTGACGGTGTCGCTGCGCAGGTCGATTGCCATGTCATTGCCCCATCTGCAGGAAATTCTTCAGCATCGCATGGCCATGCTCGCTGAGGATCGATTCCGGGTGGAATTGCACACCCTCCAGCGGCGTCGGCCCGTTGGCCAGCGCCTTGTGCCGTACACCCATGATTTCACCGTCCTCCGAAGTCGCGGTGATCTCCAATTCGGCCGGCAGCGTGGCGCGCTCGATGGCCAGCGAGTGATAGCGGATCACGCTGAAGTGATCGGGCAGTCCGGCATAGACCCCCCGGTCGTCCGTCGAGATCGTGCTCGCCTTGCCATGCATCTGCACCTGCGCACGCACGATCCGACCGCCCAGCGCTGCACCGATGGCCTGGTGGCCCAGGCACACCCCCAGGATCGGCAGCTTCCCCATGAAGTGGCGGACCGCATCAACGCAGATGCCTGCCTCTGCGGGAGAGCACGGGCCGGGCGAAAGCACCAGGCGACGCGGCTTCAGCCCGGCGATGCCGTCGAGCGTGATCTCGTCGTTGCGGAAGACACGCACGTCCTCACCCAGCTCGCCGAAATACTGCACCAGGTTG
>JAHECD010000110.1 GCA_024641945.1 Rubrivivax sp.
CGGCACGTAATGGTTGTCCATCACGTCGAAGTGGATCCAGTCGGCGCCGGCCGCGATGACGCTGCGCACCTCCTCGCCCAGGCGGGCAAAGTCGGCCGAGAGGATGGACGGGGCGATGCGGTACATGCGCGTTCAGCCTTCGTAGCGCTGCGCCTCGGGGCGGTCGGTCGAATAGCTGTGCACGGTGTAGTGCATCGAGCGTCCGTTGACCTCCTGCCGCACGAGGCCGAAGCCGGGTTCGGTCTTCGGGCGGTTGACGATGAAGCTCATCGCGATCGTCTCGACGTTGCGCGTGCTGTCGAACGCCATCATGCGGATGTAGTGGTTGGGGAAGGTCTTGCGGCAGTTCTTCAGTTCCATCATC
This sequence comes from Rubrivivax sp., assembly GCA_024641945.1. GTDB lineage: Bacteria > Pseudomonadota > Gammaproteobacteria > Burkholderiales > Burkholderiaceae_C > Rubrivivax. The sequence goes on from JAHECD010000110.1 coordinate 365, forward strand.
ACGCCGGCCGCGTCCTTGAGGTCGAACATCGGCATGCCGAACATCTCCCAGTAGGTGTTGCGCGGGTGCGGGTCGTCCGTATATTCGACGCTCCAGGCGTAGCCGCGTCGGAGGCCGTATTCGATCTGCAGCGTGATCTCGGCGTCCGTCAGGTCGGGCAGGAAGCTGAACTGGCCCTGCGTGAGCCGGCCGGTGGGGTTGGTCATCATGGTGCGGTTCTCCTTCGGGTCGGTCAGGCGACGGCGGGCGTCACGGCGTAGTCGGACGTGTCGGTCGACGTGTAGTTGAAGCTGATCTCGCCCCAGGTGTCGAGCGCCTGCTTCAGCGGGGTGCAGGTCTGCGCGGCCTTGCGCAGGATCTCCGGTCCTTCGTTCTTGATGTCCTTGCCTTCGTTGCGCGCCTTGACCATGCACTCGAGCGCCACGCGGTTGGCCACGGCACCGGCCTGGATGCCAGCCGGGTGGCCGATCGTGCCGCCGCCGAACTGGAGCACCACGTCGTCGCCGAAGAGGTCGATCAGCTGGTGCATCTGGCCGGCGTGGATGCCGCCCGAGGCGACCGGCATGACCTTCTTCAGGTCGGCCCAGTCCTGGTCGAAGTACAGGCCCCGCGGGTAGTCGGTCTTGGTATAGCTGTCGCGGCAGACGTTGTAGTAGCCCTGCACCGTCATCGGGTCGCCTTCGAGCTTGCCCACCGCCGTGCCGGTGTGCAGGTGGTCGCAGCCCGCCAGGCGCAGCCACTTGGCGATCACGCGGAAGCTCACGCCGTGGTTCTTCTGCCGGGTGTACGTGCCGTGACCGGCGCGGTGCATGTGCATGATCATGTCGTGCTTGCGGCACCAGTTGGCCATGCTCTGGATCGCGGTATAGCCGATCACCAGGTCGACCATCACGATCACCGAGCCGAGTTCCTTGGCGAAGTCGGCGCGCTCGTACATGTCCTCCATCGTCGCGGCAGTCACGTTCAGGTAGCTGCCCTTGACCTCGCCGGTGGCCGCGCTCGCCTTGTTCACCGCGTCCATCACGTAGAGGAAACGGTCACGCCAGTGCATGAAGGGCTGCGAGTTGATGTTCTCGTCGTCCTTCATGAAGTCGAGTCCGCCCTTCAGCCCCTCGTACACCACCCGGCCGTAGTTGCGGCCGGACAGGCCGAGCTTCGGCTTGGTCGTCGCGCCGAGCAGCGGGCGGCCGAACTTGTCCAGCCGCTCGCGCTCGACCACCAGGCCGGTCGGCGGGCCCTTGAAGGTCTTGACATAGGCCACCGGCACGCGGATGTCCTCCAGCCGCGCGGCCTTCAGCGGCTTGAAGCTGAAGACGTTGCCGATCAGGCTGGCCGTCATGTTGGCGATCGAGCCCTCTTCGAACAGGATCAGGTCGTACGCCACCCAGGCGAAATACTGGCCCGGGTTGTTGGGCACCGGCTCGACCTTGTAGGCCTTGGCGCGGTAGCTGTCGCAGGCGGTCAGGCGGTCGGTCCAGACCACCGTCCAGGTGGCGGTGCTCGACTCGCCGGCCACCGCCGCGGCAGCCTCGATCGGGTCCACACCCTCCTGCGGCGTGATGCGGAACAGGCACAGCACGTCGGTCTCCTTGGGCACGTAGTCGCTGTCCCAGTAGCCCATCTGGCGGTACTTGAGAACGCCCGCGCTGTAGCGCTTCTTGGCGTCGGTGATCAGGCCTTCGTCGGCGGGTTTGTTCATCGAGGTCTCCTGCAAGTGGGGGTGCGTGGTGAGGCAATGGGTGGACTCTAGGAACGCACGTTGATAAGGTAAATTCAAAGTTCATTAGTACTGAATTAAGATTCGCTGAATGAAGAACGTTTCGCTCCGGCAAATCCGTGTTTTCACCGAGGTCGCGCGGCGTCTGAGCTTCGTGCGCGCGGCCGAAGCCCTGCATCTCACGCCGCCGGCGGTGACGATGCAGGTGAAGGACCTCGAAGCCGAGGTCGGACTGCCCTTGTTCGACCGGCATGGGCGCACGGTGGCACTGACGAGCGCCGGCGAGTACCTGCTGGTCTACGCGCGGCGCGTGCTGTCCAACCTGAAGGACGCCGAGGATGCGATGGCGCGGCTGAAGCGCGTCGAAACCGGCGTGCTCGACATCGGGCTCGTCAGCACCGCCAAGTACTTCGTGCCGCGACTGCTGGCGCGCTTTCGCGAGCAGCACGAAGGGGTCGAAGTGCGCCTGCGTGTCTCGCCCAACCGCGAGCAGCTGCTGGCGATGTTGCGCGACAACGAGATCGACCTCGCCGTCATGGGCCGACCACCGAAGGAGATGGCCACCCGCGCCGAGCCTTTTGCGGCCCATCCGCATGTCTTCATCGCGCCACCGGGGCACAAGATCCTGGACACGCCGCGCCCGCCGGTGGCGGCGCTGGCCGCCTACCCGTTGATCGCGCGCGAGGCCGCCTCGGGCACACGCGCGCTGATGGACCGCTTCTTCGCGGACCACAAGGTGGAGCCGCGCCTGGCGATGGAGATGCCCAGCAACGAGAGCATCAAGCAGGCCGTGATGGCCGGCATGGGCTTGAGCTTCCTGTCGCTGCACACGATGGAGCTCGAACTGAGCTGCGGGCTGATCAAGATCGTGCACGTGGAGGACAGCCCGGTGGTGCGCACCTGGAACATCGTGCACATGCAGTCGAAGATCCTCTCGCCGGCGGCCGAGGCCTTGCGCTACTTCATGCTCGAACATGGCGAGCAGTACCTCGCCGAGCACGACGGCCCCTGGGTGGGCGCCGACCGCAAGGGCTGATCCGGCGCGACGCGCCAACGCGCGGCCGCGCATGTCCACATGCTGGACCATGCGGGCTGCGCCGAATGGCCCGGGCGGCGTCGCCGCCGGACAATGCCGGCACTGCAAATCACCGAGGCCCGCCCATGAGTTCGCCCTCCTCCCCCTCCCGCGTCGCGATCGTCACCGGTGGCGCGCGCGGCATCGGCCTGGCCGTCGGCGAATGGTTCCTCGCCGACGGCTGGTGCATCGCGCTGATCGACAACAACGCCGAGACGCTCTTCCCCGCCGCACAGGCGCTGGCCCAGCCCGAGCGGGTACTGCCGCTGCATTGCGACGTCTCCGACCCGGACCAGGTGACGCGGGCCGTGCAGGCGGTGGACGAGCGCTTCGGCCGCATCGACGCGCTCGTCAACAACGCCGGCGTCGCGGTATTCAAGCGCATCGGCGCCACCACGTTCGACGAATGGCGCTACGTGATGGGCACCAACCTCGACGGCCCCTTCCTGTGCACCCAGGCCGTCGCGCCGGTGATGCTGCGCGGCGGCGGCGGCGCGGTGGTCAATATCGCGTCGATCTCGGGCCTGCGCGCGAGCACGATGCGTGTCGCCTACGGCACCAGCAAGGCCGCGATCATCCATCTCACCAAACAACAGGCGATCGAATACGGCAACGCCGGCATCCGCGTCAACGCGGTGGCACCCGGGCCGGTGGAAACCGAGATGGCCAAGCAGGTGCACGACGAGACGATCCGGCGCGACTATTTCGACGCCATCCCGATGCGGCGCTACGGCACCACCGAAGAGATCGCCGGCACGGTCGGTTTCCTGTGCAGCCCGGCGGCGGGTTACATCAACGGCCAGGTGCTGGCCGTCGACGGCGGCTTCGACGCCAGCGGCGTGGGCCTGCCCACCTTGCGCAGCCTCCCCTGATGTCCACCAGCCCGGTGTCGGTGCCGTCGCCGCAGGACACGGCCGGCGCCCAGACACTGCGCCGCGGGCTGATGGTGCTGCGCCTGCTCACGCGCGCCGGCCCCGGCGGGCTGCGCATGGGCGAGATCTGCCGCCAGGTGGCGCTCGCCAAGTCCACCGCGGTGCGCCTCACGCGCACGCTCGTGGACGAGGGCTTCGTGCTGCAGGACAGCGTCTCGGGCCGCTACCGCCTGGGACCCGAGGCCTTTGCCGTCGGGCTGGCCGCCGAGCCCAGCTACGAATTGCAGCGCCTGGCCGCGCCGACGCTGCGCGCGCTCGCGGCCGAGAGCGAAGACACCGTGTTCTTCACGGTGATGCACGGCTACGAGAACATCTGCCTGTCGCGTGACGAAGGCGACTTCCCGATCCGCAACCAGTTGCTGAAGCCGGGCGACCGCGTGCCGCTGGGCGTGGGGGCCGGCGGCTGTGCGCTGCTCGCCGCGCTCGCCGACGACGAAGTGGCCAAGGTGCTCGCGCTGACCCAACCGGTGCGCCAGCAGAAATACCCGCGCTGCACGGACGACGCCGTCCTTCGCCTGGTGCGCGAGGCCCGCGAACGCGGCTTCTGCGTGATGCCCGGGCTGCTGCTGCCCGACGCCTTTGCCGTCGGCACGGTCGTGCGTGACGGCAACGGCCAGCCGGTCGCGTCGATCAGCGTGGCGGCCATCAAGTCGCGCCTGGGCGCCACGCGCAGCACGCTGGTCGGGCACCGGCTGGTGCAGGCCAGCGCGCAGATCACGGCGCTGGCGACGCCACCGCGCCCGGCACGCTGAACCGGCAGATCCGGCGCTACAGCGCCACCGTGGAGATCCACGGCACGGCGGCGATCACCACCAGGCCGACCATCAGCGCCACCAGGTAGGGCCAGATCGCGCCCATCACGTCGTCGGGCAGCGCGTCGCCGATGCGGCAGGCGACATAGAAGCCGACACCGATGGGCGGCATCATCAGCCCGATGTTCATCGCCGTGACGACGACCATCGAGTAATGCACGTCGTGGATGCCGAGCTTGCGTGCGATCGGAAACATGATCGGCGCCAGCAGCAGGATGGCCGGCAGGCCCTCGAGCACGCAGCCGAGGATCATGAAGACGGCGATCGTCACCGCCAGGTAGGCCCAACTGCCGCCCGGCATCGTGGTCAGGAAGCCCGACAGCTGCTGCACGACGCCGCTCTGCGCAATCGCCCAGGCCATGCCCGAGGCCGTGCCCAGGATGAGCAGGATGGCGCCGCTGAGCGACGCCGTCTCCACCAGCATGCGATAGACCTGGCGCGCGCTCAGGCCGCCATAGAGGATCTTGCCGGTGACCAGCGCGTACAGCACGGCGATCGTCGAGACCTCGGTTGCGGTGGCCACACCCTCGCCCACCGCGCTGCGGATCAGGAACGGCAGCACCAGCGCCGGCGCAGCGAACAGCAGCAGCTTGCGCAGCGTGGCCCACGGGGCGCGCCGGACGCCTTCCATCACCTCGTGGCGCGACTTCCAGCGCGCGAGCAGCATCAGCACGACGAGCAGCACCATGGCGACCACGAAGCCGCTCTGGAACAGGCCCGCGATGGACACGCCGGCCACCGACCCCAGCACGATCAATACGATGCTCGGCGGCACGGTATCGGCCATCGCGGCGCCGGTGGCCAGCAGCGCGATCATCTCCGGCGGTTGGTGGCCGCGCCGCTTCATCTCGGGGAACAGCGCAGGGGCGACGGTGGCCATGTCGGACACCTTGGAGCCCGAGATGCCCGAGACGATGAAGAGCGACCCGAGCAGCACGTACGACATGCCGGCGCGCACATGGCCGAGCAACGCGGCGAGCACGTCGACGATGGCCTTGCCCATGCCCGTGCTGTCGAGCACGCAGCCGAGCAGCACGAACACCGGCACCGACACCAGGATGATGCTCGACATGCCCTCGTCCATGCGGCTGACCACGACCGACAGCGGCACCGTCGTTGCAAACCCCAAATAGGCCAGCGTGGCCAGCCCGAAGCAGAAGCCGATCGGCACGCCGGAGACGAGGCACAGCGCCACCACGCCGACGAGGAAGAACACGAGATTCAGATTGCCCAGCGTCTGCAGGCTGGCCGAACCCGCCGAGCAAGCCGCTGCCACGGCCCCCACCACCAACGCGGCCACGACCAGGTGCCGCGCCGCGACGGTGCGCAGCGCAAACACGAGCACCAGCCCGAGCATCGCGATCACGCCGAAAGCCAGCGCAGCCACCCGAAGGGCGTTGGGCATGCCGAGCTCCGGCGTGCGAATGGCCCATTCGTCGCGCACATAGTCGACGGCCGGGCCCGCCAGCGCCACCAACGTGACCGCCACCGCGCACAGCGCAAAGGCCTGCACGTAGCCGCGCACGCGCTCGGGCAGCTTTTCGACCATCAAGGTGAGCCGCAGATGCTCGTTGCGGTGCATCGCGATCACCGCACCGAGCATGGCCAGCCACAGGAACGACAGCGAGACGACCTCGTCCGCCCACACCATCGGCACCGTGAAGACGTAGCGCGCCGCCACGCCCGCCAGCAGCAGCGAGATGATGACCGTGAGCAGCAACGCGCTCAACGCCTCGAGCGGGCGCATGAGGCGGGCGGCGACGAGCTGCGACGCGCTCGCCGGGTCCGTTGCCGCCCCGGCGGCCGCGGCGGTCATCAGCCCAGCTTGCCCGAATACTTCTCGAGCTTGGCCATCGCCTCGTCGCCGAACTTGCCGCGCCATTCGGTATAGAAGCCGGCCTTGGCAAGCGTGTCGCGGAAGCTCTTGGGATCGGGCGTGTTGAAGACCATGCCCTTGGCCTTGAGCGAGGTCTCCAGGCCGAGGTTCAACTGGCGGATGTCCTCACGCTGCTTGATCACGGCGTCGGTCACGTGTTTGGTGATGAGCGCCTGCACGTCGGCCGGCGTGCTGTTCCAACGCTTGCCGTTGGCCAGGATCCACTGGCCGTCCCACATGTGGCCGGTCATCGAGACGTACTTCTGCACTTCGTAGAGCTTGGCGATCTCGATGATCGCCAGCGGGTTCTCCTGCCCTTCGACCACCTTGGTCTGGAGCGCGGAATACACCTCGCTGAAGTTGATGCCCGTGGGCGCCGCGCCGAAGGCCTTGAACATGCTCGTCCACAAGGGACTCACCGGTACGCGGATCTTGAACCCCTGCAGGTCGGCCGCGTTGGCGATCGGCTTGGTGCTGGTGGTGATGTTGCGGAAGCCGTTGTCCAGGATGCGGTCGAAGCTGTGCAGGCCGGTCTTGCCGATCGCCTCGCGCACGAAGGCGCCGAGTTCGCCGTCCATCGCCTGCCAGACGGTCGCGTAGTCCTTGAACGCGAAGGCCAGCCCGTTGATGCCGGCCAGCGGCACCAGCGTCTGCAGGATCAGGCCCGACAGCGGGAAGATGTCGATCGCGCCGGAGCGCACCTGCGACAGCATGTCGGTGTCGCCGCCGAGCTGGTTGTTCGGGAAGATCTGGATATCGACACGGCCATTGCTGGCGGCGCGGATGGCATCGGCTGCTTCTTTCACGCGCACGTTGGACGGGTGCGTGAGCGGGATGTTGTTGGCCCACTTGAAGACCATCGGCGCACCCTGCGCGAATACAGGCGCGCCGATGCTGGCCAGCGCACCGGCCGACGCCGTGGCGCGCACGAACTGGCGGCGGCTGCTGGAAAGAGGTTGGCTCATGGTGTGTCTCCTTTGGGGTTTGTCGACGGGTGAATCGGGGATTCTGGACCGGATGGCCACGCTGGCCGGGCCGGCACGCTCAGCGCGGACGGTCCAGCAAGGTTCGGGCAGCACGCGCGATCTTCTCGGGCGACAAGCGCGACTCTTGCTCGAGCACGTCGGCGTAGCCGACCGGGATGCGCGGCGCACCGAGCCGTGCGACGCGGCAGCCGGTGGCTTCGGCGGTGCTGGCCGCGACCTCGGCACCGAACCCGGCGACCTGCACGGCTTCATGCACGACGAGCAGGCGGCCGGTGCGTGCGGCCGATGCATGCACCGCCGCCTGGTCCCAGGGCCAGAGCGTGCGCAGGTCGATGACCTCGACGCTCGCGCCGGCCAGTTCGGGGCTCTGCAATGCAGCCAGGGCCGGCGCGACACCGCGTGACCAGGTCACCAGCGTGAGGTCGGCCCCGGTGCGCAGCGTGGCGGCCCGGCCGAGGGGCACCTCGAGCGTGGTGTCGACCTCGCCGCTTTCGCCCCACAGCTCCTTGTGCTCCATGTAGATGACCGGGTCGCCGCTCGCCAACGAGGCCTTGAGCAGCGAGAAGTTGTCCTGCGGCGTGGCCGGCGTGGCCACCACCAGCCCGGGCAGGTGGGCGAACCACGCCTCGAGCGATTGAGAATGCTGCGCGGCCGACGCCGACCAGATGCCGATCGGCAGCCGTGCGACGAGCGGCACGCGCCCCTGGCCGCCGAACATGAAGCGGTTTTTGGCCGCCTGGTTGACGATCTCGTCCATCGCGCACAACGCGAAGTCGATCACGCGGAGTTCGACCACCGGGCGCAGCCCTGCCAGCGCCATGCCCACCGCAGCACCCATGATGTTGGCCTCGGAAATCGGCGTGTCGATGACCCGGCCCGCGCCGAACTCCTGCTGCAGGCCGCGGTACTGCCCGAAGACGCCGCCGCGGCCGAGGTCCTCGCCCACCGCCACCACGGCCGGGTCGTCGCGCATCGCCTGATGCAGCGCCAGCGCACCGGCCTGCGCGTAGGTGAGGGTCTGCACCGCGGTCATCGCCAGACTCCCGCACCGGCGGTCATCACGTCGTCGTAGGCGGCACGGGCCTCGGGCCAGGGCGCGGCCTCGGCCGCACGCAGGGCCTCGTCGATCTCGGCCTGCGCACTGCGGTCGATATCGTCGATGTCGTCCGCGGACGCGCCGTGCGCGAGCAGCCGCTCGCGCAGCAGCCGCAGCGGGTCGCGCGCCAGCGCCGCCGCCACCTCGGCCGGGTCGCGGTAGGTGCCGGGGTCGACCGACACATGGCCCTTGAAGCGGTAGGTCACGGCGTGCAGCAGCCGGGGCCCGCCACCGGCACGGACCTGCGACACCAGGTCGGCGGCGGCCGCGTCGACGGCCTCGGCATCGTTGCCGTCGACCCGCCGTGCGGGGATCGACAACGCCTCGGCGCGCGCCGACACCCCGGCGCCTGCCGTCATCGACGCGGTGGGCGTGGTGGCCGAGATGCGGTTGTCCTCGCAGACGAAGAGCACCGGCAGCTTGTAGACCTGTGCCCAGTTCAGGCCTTCGAGAAACGGCCCGCGATTCGCCGCGCCATCGCCGAAGAAACAGGCCACGATGTGCGGCAGGCCCCGCAGCTTGAGCGCGTGCGCGGCGCCGGTGGCGATGGGGATGCCCGCCGCGACCACGCCATTGGCACCCAGCATGCCGACCGAGAAATCGGCGATGTGCATCGAGCCGCCCTTGCCCTTGTTGTAGCCGGTGGCGCGGCCGAAGAGCTCGCACATCATCCGCGTCGAATCGGCGCCCTTCGCGAGCGTGTGGCCATGGCCGCGGTGGGTGGAGGTGAGCAGGTCTTCGCGTTGCAGGTTCAGGCACACGCCGGCGGCGACCGCCTCCTGCCCGGTGGACAGGTGCAGCGGCCCGCGCACGCGCGCGGGTTTGTCCGATGCCGCCAGCCCCCAGGCCGCGACACCGCCCAGGCTCGCCTGCTCTGCCGCGTCTTCGAAAGCGCGGATGCGACGCATCAGCGTGTAAAGCTCGCGCAACCGATTCAAGACGAGTCCTTCGTGGCAGAGGATGAGATAGAGCTGGAAAAATTCTAGGGTTGCGCGTCCGCCCGCCGGCGGATGGTTTGCCCTAGGCTGGATAAAAGCCGGTCCAACATGTGGGCAAGGTCGCCTCGCAGGGCGGCCTGGGGTGCGGATCGCGGATCAACGCGGGGCTTCTGATGGCAAGTCGTACTGCCGCCGCAGGCAACGAACGTCAGGTGGAGTCCTGCGCGCGCAGCGCTTGCATCAGCCGCGTCATATCCAGGTGCGCCTCGCGGGTGCCCATGGGCTCGAGCACGCCTTCGCGGCGCAGCGCACTGACCATCCGGCTCGCGGTTTCGACCGTCATGTCGAGCATCGCGCCCATCTCGTCGCGCATCGGCAGCCAGACCATGTCGCCGGGCTGTGCATATTCGCTCAGCTTGAGCAGCAGGCGCAGCATGCGCCGGCGGGCCGGGCCGGTGGTCAGCTCGGCGAGCCATTCCTCGGCATCGTCGAGCGCACGCTGCCAGCGCTTCATCAGGTCGAGCACCACCTGCGGCTCGGCCGCGCTGAGCTCGTCGACGAGCGTGCGCGGGATGCGGCACACCTCCACCGGCGTGCAAGCCACGGCATCGGCGGCATAACGCTGGCTCAGCACGGACTCCAGGCCGATCAGGTCGGTGCGACCGGCGAGGCGCAGGATGCGCCGGTCGCCGCGCTCGCTCACACGCTCCAGCCGCACGACGCCGGAGCGCACCGTGAAGACGGCCTGCCCGGCCTCCTGCGCGGAGAAGATGCTCTGCCCCGGCTCGATGCGCTGGTCGGCGATGTGCTGGTGGATGCGTTCGAGGCCGTTGTCGTCGAGCGCACCGAAAAACGCGAACTGGCGCACGGCGCAGGCCTGGCAGATCTGCGCCTGCGGGTGCGTGGAATCCTTGCGATAGATCGGGATGACCGTCACGGCGGCGCCTTGCTCGGTTGCGTTACGGGACAGCGCGGGGGTGCAACGGCAGTATGCGCGCGCTCGAACGAGCCATCGACGGCACGGTTGCCAGCGCGCCGGCTACTTGCGCGCCGGGCCTTTGGCCGCCGACGCTTTGCGGGCCGGCGCGGGTTTTGCGGCGGACGCACCGCGCTTCACTGCCGCGGCCCCCTTGTCGAGCAGGGTGTCGAGGTTCTTCTCGATCTCGCTTTCGATCGTCCTGGAGAACGCGCCGAGCAGGAACCCGAGCTTGGCCTGCAGGTCGAAATGATCGGCTGCCACGACGAGCGTGCCGTTGACCCCCGATCGGGTGAACTCCACCGTATCGCTGAAGTCGCCCTCGATCACGGTGCATTCCATGTCGAACTTCTTTTCCACCTCTTCGGCCCATTGCCAGGCGACCTTGCGCGCCTTGGGCAGGCCCAGCGAATGTTCGCGGTGGATGTGGATATCGGCCATGTGTTGCGTCTCCGGTGATGGCGCTCATTGTGCCGCCGCGCCGACGGCCAGTTCCGCCCGCCGCGCAGCCTTGGGCAGCACCGCCAGGCGCCGCACCTCGGCATAGAAGCGGGCGAAGTCCTGCCCCTGTGCGGCGAACATGCGTTCGAAGCCGGGCACCAGTTCGTCGTAGGCCGCCTGCACGCCGAAGGCCGCATTGTTGGCGCGCTCGAACCACCCGTCGTAGCCGGCAAAACCGTTCCATCGGCTGGTTTTCATCGACTGGTAATCCAGGCGCAACTGCGCCATCAGTTCGGCCTTGCGGGTGCGCTTGTCGGCGTCCGGCAGCTGGCCGGCGTACAGCTGCTCCAGGCGTCGCCGGTAGGCCTGGGTCAAGGCCCGGAAATCCTGCCGCCGGCCGTCGAGCGCGGCATATTCGCTGCGCGCGCGTTCGTCGCCATGCATCTGCAGCCAGCGCTGCCCGCCCAGGCGCTCCACCGTGGTGGCGAAGGATTCGTTGAACGTGGTGTCGTCGCCGACGTAGACGACCTGGTGCGAAAGCTCGTGGAAGAGCAGCCGCGCCAGTTCGCCCTCGGGCCACTTGACGAACGTGCTGAGCAGCGGGTCGCCGCCGAGCCAGTTGGTCCAGCCGAGCGTGGAATAGGCCGGCACGCCGTAGACACTGACCTCGTAGCCCTCGGCCCGGAGCTGCGCGGCCAGCATGTCGGCCTGCGTGCGGTCGAAAAACCCGCGATAGCCGACACACCCCATGACCGGGAAACACCATGTCTTGAGCGTCAGCGACAACGCCGGCGCCGCCACCACATTCCAGACCGCTGCCGGGCGTTCCAGGCCTGCATAGCTGCGGTAGCTGGCGTTGTCGGGCAGATCCAGCGCGCTCACCGCAAAGGCACGCATGCGCTGCGTGAGGTTCAGCCGGTCGCGCAGGTCGCCGGGTGTCGCGGGGTCGGCCACCCATTCGCTCACCGGCCGTGCGCGGTGCATCAGGTCGAGATGCCCGCCGACCGATTGTGCGTAGTAGCCCAGGCTGCATCCGCTGAACAGGCAGGCCGCCGCAACGGCCACCACGATCCCGCCCGCGGCCATCAGCAAGACGCCGCGCAGGGCGGCCACGTCATGCGCACCACGTCATGCGGGCCGGACCTCGACGAGGCAGTCGTAGAAGGTCGGCGCGCGGCCGATGTCGGTCAGGCGCTGGCTCGTCACTTCGTTGACGTTGGTGCCGGCGGCGCCGAACTTCTTCCACCACACGCCCAGCCCGTTGACCACGCCGGGGCGTGCACGGCCGCCCACCGCGGCCTTGCAGACGTAGCGGCCGCGGTCGTTGAAGACCGACACCATGGTGCCATCGGCAATGCCGCGCGCGGCGGCGTCGGCGGCGTGGATCTCGAGCAGCGGCTCGCCCTCGATCGACCGCAGGCTCTTCACGTTGACGAAGGTGGAGTTGAGAAAGTGGCGCGCCGGCGGCGAGATCATCGCCAGCGGATATCGCGCGGCGAGTTCGGGCGCCGACACAGCCGATTCATGATTCGGCAGGTAGTCCGGCACGCCGAGGCCTGGAACATCGGCGTGCGCCTTGCCGTCGGACGTGGCAAACCCGCCGTCGGCGAACGGCCGTTCCGGTACGGGCAGCCTGACCCACCCCTGCGCACACATCGTGTCGAAATCGGCCCACTCCGGGCGGAATGCCGAACGCGCGATCTGCTCGTCGGTGTCGGCGAAACAAGGTTCGGTAAACCCCATGCGGGCCGCCAGGCGGCGGAAGATCTCGGTATTCGGCAACGCTTCGCCCACCGGCGCGATCGCGGGCTGGTTGACGAGCGCGTAGGTGTGGCCGTAGCTGCGGTGCACGTCCAGATGCTCGAGCTGCGTCGTCGCCGGCAACACGATGTCCGCGAGGTCGGCGGTGTCGGTCATGAAATGCTCGAGCACGACGGTGAAGAGATCGTCGCGTGCGAAACCGGCCGCGACACGGCGGCTGTCGGGCGCCACCGCCACCGGGTTGCTGTTGTAGACCACCACGGCATCGATGCGCGGGCCGAAAGCCGGCGATGCGCTGCGCAGCAGGTCGTCGCCGATGGTGCTCATGTTGATCGTGCGCGGGCGGGGCTGCGGCATCAGGTCGGGCCGCTCGAGCGCGGCCGCATCCACGGCCGGCGCGAACCAGCCTGACGCCGACAGCAGCATGCCGCCGCCGCGCTGCTTCCAGGCGCCCGTCAGGCAGGGCAGCAGCGCGATCAGGCGCGCGGCGCTGCCGCCCCCGTGGGCACGCTGCATGCCGTAGTTCAGGCGGATCGCCGCCGGACGCGTGGTGCCGTAGGCTCGCGCGAGCTCTCGCACCTCCTCGGCCGCGAGGCCGCAGACCTGCGCCGCGCGCTCGGGCGGCCACTGCAGCGCACGCTCGCGCAGCACCGGCCATCCGCTCACGTGTCTGGCCAGATAGTCGTGATCGAGCCAGTCGTGGGCGACCAGCTCGTGCATCAGGCCGAGCGCCAGTGCGCCGTCGGTGCCGGGCATCAGCGCCACGTGCTGGTGGCACTTGTCGGCGGTCTCGGTGCGGCGGGGGTCGATGCAGACCAGCCGCGCGCCCTGCCGCTTGGCGGCCTGCGCGAAGGTCCAGAAATGCAGGTTCGAGGCGATCGAGTTGCTGCCCCAGATCAGGATCAGCCGGGCCTCGGCGTAGTCCTCGACGTGCATGCCGAGCTTGCCGCCGTAGGTGGCCGTGAGCGCCGCCCCACCCGCCGACGCGCAGATCGTGCGATCGAGTTGCGACGCCCCCAGCCGGTGGAAGAAGCGCGCCGCCATGCTCTCGCCCTGCACCAGGCCCATCGTGCCGGCGTAGCTGTACGGCAGGACGGCCTGGGCGTCGCGCGCAGCCACCGTGCGCAGGCGCGCGGCGATGTCGTCCAGCGCCTCGTCCCAGCCGATGCGCTGCCACTGGCCACCGCCCTTGGGGCCGACGCGCCGCATCGGATGCAGCACACGTTCGGGGTGATACGTGCGTTCGGCGTAGCGGCTGACCTTGGTGCACAGCGCGCCGTGGGTCGGCGGGTGCGCGGCATCGCCCTGGATGCGGATCACCCTGCCGTCCTCGACGGTGACCTGCATGGCGCAGGTGTCGGGGCAATCGTGCGGGCACGCGCCTTTGACGGTACGGACCTTTTCACTCATGCGGTCATGATGGCATACCCGCTGCGGCCCCCTGGGGCAGCGACGTAATATCGACGGTCGCGCCCACCTCGCCACCTTTCGCCGGAGCCCGACGCATGCAGCTCATCGAATCCATCCTCGCCGACGCCGCCACGATCACGACGATCCGGCGCGACATCCATGCGCACCCTGAACTGTGTTTCCAGGAGAACCGCACCGCCGACGTGGTGGCCAAGGCGCTCACGGATTGGGGCATCCCGGTGCACCGCGGGCTGGGCACGACGGGCGTGGTGGGCATCGTCAAGAACGGCACGTCGCAGCGCGCGCTGGGCCTGCGTGCAGACATGGACGCGCTGCCGATGACCGAGCACAACACCTTTGCCCATGCGAGCAAGCACCCGGGCAAGATGCATGCGTGCGGGCACGACGGGCATACCGCCATGCTGCTGGCGGCGGCACGGCATCTGTCGCGCCAGCGCAATTTCGACGGCACCGTCTACCTGATCTTCCAGCCAGCCGAAGAAGGTGGCGGCGGCGCGCGCGAAATGATCAAGGACGGCATCTTCGACAAGTTTCCGATGGAGGCCGTGTTCGGCGCGCACAACTGGCCCGGCATGAAGGTGGGCACGATCGGCGTGAACCCGGGCGCCATGATGGCGTCGAGCAACGAGTTCAAGATCACGATCCGCGGCAAGGGCTCGCACGCCGCGCTGCCGCACCTGGGCATCGACCCCGTGCCGGTGGCCTGCCAGATGGTGCAGGCCTTCCAGACCATCATCACGCGCAACCGCCGACCGATCGACCCCGGCGTGATTTCCGTGACGATGATCCACGCCGGCGAAGCCACCAACGTGGTGCCCGATTCGGTGGAGATCCAGGGCACCGTGCGCACCTTCTCGGTCGAGGTGCTCGACCTGATCCAGCAGCGCATGAAGCTGGTGGCCGAGCACACCTGCGCGGCCTTCGGTGCCACCTGCGAGTTCGAGTTCCACCGCAACTACCCGCCCACGGTGAACCACGCGGCCGAGACCGAGTTCGTGCGCCGCGTGCTGTCGGGCGTGGTCGGCGCGGAACATGTGGTCGGCTTCGAGCCCACCATGGGCGCCGAGGACTTCAGCTATTTCCTGCAGGCCCGCCCGGGTTGTTATTTCGCCATCGGCAATGGCGACGGCACGCACCGCGAAGGCGGCCACGGCCTGGGCCCCTGCATGCTGCACAACCCGAGCTACGACTTCAACGACGAGCTGATCCCGCTCGGCGCCACGGCCTGGGTGCGCATCGCCGAGGAGTGGCTGAATACGCCACGGCCGTGAGCGGCACGCGCGCACCCGGCGCCGCCTTCGCCCAGACCTACGCCGAGGCGCGGCAGAAGTTCCTCGACGCCGCACATGCCTCCGGGCTGGCCGTGCAGTCGCACGTGCTGCCGCTGCGCGGACGCGACGGCGAGGAGCTGGCGATGGACGTCGTGCGCGAAGGGGTGCCCGATGCGGCTTCGCTGCTCGTCGTCACCAGCGCCTGCCACGGCGTCGAGGGTTTCTGCGGCTCGGGCGTGCAGGTGGCGATGTTGCGCGACGCCAGCTGGCACGCCGCGGTGGCGGCCAGTGGCGTGGCGGTGCTGTACGTGCACGCGCTCAACCCGCACGGCTTTTCATGGTGGCGCCGCACGACCCACGAGAACGTCGACCTGAACCGGAATTTCCACGACTACACCGGCCCGCTGCCGGCCAATGCGGCCTACGACGAGCTGGCGTCGGCGATCGTGCCGGACACCTGGCCGCCACCGCCCGAAGCCGCGGCGCGCCTGGACGACTTCGTGGCCCGACACGGGCAGCGTGCGCTGCAGAGGGCCGTCACCGGCGGCCAGCACACACATCCGGACGGCATCTTCTTCGGCGGCCGCGAACCCACTTGGAGCCAGGTGACGCTGCGCGCCGTGTTGCACGAGCACGGCCGCGCGTGCCGGCGCCTGGGCTGGATCGACCTGCACACCGGCCTGGGGCCCAACGGCCACGGCGAGCGCATCCTGGCCTGCCGCGACGACGCGTCGGCGCTGGCGCGTGCGTGTGCATGGTGGGGGGGCGACGTCACGTCGATCTACGACGGATCGTCCAGCTCGGCGCCGCTGACCGGCCTGATCTGGCTCGCCGCTTACGAAGATTGCCCGCAGGCCGAATACACCGGCATCGCGCTCGAATACGGTACCGAACCCACGGCCCAGGTGATCGACGCGCTGCGCGCCGACCAATGGCTCCAGAACCATCCACAGCAGGGCGCGACCCGGCGCGCCGACATCGAGCGCATGGTGCGCGACGCCTTCTATACCGACACCGACGAGTGGAAACAACGCGTCCTCGACCAGGCCGATGCGGCGATGCGCCAGGCGATCGTGGGGCTGCGGGTTTGAATGTGAATCTCCCGGACAAGTCTGCTCGTTTGTAGACAGAGGCCCGTCGGCTTCCTCTTTCGGAGATCAGTGCCAGCACAACGAAGTCGCTTCATGACTGATTGAGGTTGGTCGCGGCGCCCGACCCGACGGGCGGCGATCGACCCATTGCTGACCTACAGTCCAAGGGACAGCCGACATTCGGCACAACGTCATGCTGGCTTTTCCAGAGCAGAAGGTCGATGCGCGGGCTCGCGCGGCTCAGCTTGAGCGTGGATAACGCCGACAATGTTTATGCCAACTCCGAGGGGCGCGTCAGCTCGGCGACCCGTTCGCTGACGCCGTCGGCCAAGA
>JAHECD010000111.1 GCA_024641945.1 Rubrivivax sp.
TCTTGGCCTCGAAGGCGTCCTTGCTCCATTCGGCGTGCGCCAGGTTCGGCACCAGCCCCGCGGCGGCCATCAGGCCCGCCACCTTGGCGCCTTGCGCCAGCATCTCGCGTCTCGTTTGCATCTCGAATCTCCAGTGGTTCAGGGGGTTGTCGGGGCCGTGAGGACGGGCGCCGGGCTCAGGGCTTGGCGCCGTCGGCAAGCCAACGCGCGATGGCCTTCGCATCATCGGTCATGAGGGTCTGCGGGGGCATCGGGATTGGCCCCCACGTACCCGATCCGCCGGATGCGATCTTGCCGGCCAGATAGTCGACCGCATCGGCGCGGCCCGCGTACTTCTGGGCCACATCGCGGAAGGCCGGGCCGATGATCTTGTTGTCGATGCCGTGGCAGGCCACGCAGCCGTGCTGCTTGATCAAACCTGTGGCGCTGTTCGCCGTCGGCTGTGCCGCAGGTGCAGCCACCGGAGCTGCCACGGGCGTCGGCGCCGCGCCAGGCGGGCGCGTGGTGTCGGCGCCGTGCTGTGCCCCGACCATGCGGTTCTGCTCGGCCAGGTTGCCGTGTGCATTGCGCGCGAAGTCGGGGAGGAACGACTTGACGGTCGGCTCGGTTGCGCAGTCCTTCATGCAGGCCACGGCCTTCACGTCGGGCTGCTGATTGCCGACACCCTTGCCGGGCCACAGGCCGTGGTTCGTGGTCATGCCGTTTCGATTGGGCAGCCGCTGCTGGGCGTCGGCAATCGTCTGGTCCGACAACGTGTAGTCGTCCGGCACCACGCCACCCAGGTTGAGCAGGTAGGCGAGCACCGAATACACCTCGTCGGGTGTGAGCGACTTGGGCGCATTCCAGGGCATCGCGCGGCGGATGTAGTCCCACAGCGTGGAGATCGTGGCGACCTTCATCAGCGTGGTGCGGCCGGGGAAGGCCGGATCGAGCAGGCGCGCGGCATGGCCGGTCTTCACGTCGTCCTTGGTCGTGCCGCCGACGAGCGGCGAGAAGACCTCGTTGCTCTCACCGAAGATGCCGTGGCAGGACGCGCACTTGGCCTCCCAGACGTCGGCACCCTTGGCGACCGTGCCCGAGCCCTTGGGCAAGCCCTTGAAATCGGCGCGCACGTCGATGTCCCAGGCCGCCAGTTCCTTCGGCGTGGCCGCGCGGCCGATGCCTTCGATCTTGACGGCCTGCGCACCGGCCGTGCCGGCGGCGAGCAGCAGCACCGCGGCGGTGAAAAGAGGAGCGGCACCGGCCTGCATGCCACGAAGGCGGGATCTCAACGGCCCTGGCCCCACGTCACGAAAGCTGGACATTCTTCACCTCTCCGCTTTCCTGCACGAGCCAGGTCTGGATCGAGTTGTTGTGATAGATCGAGCGCGATCCGCGCACCGCGCGTGTCTGGCGGTAGGTGGGCTGCACGTAGCCGGTGTCGTCCATTGCGCGGCTCTGGATCAGCGCCGGCCGGCCGTCCCACACCCAGTCGAGATTGAAGCGCGTGAGCGACTTGCTCAGCACCGGCGTCTCGAGCCGCGCACTGCGCCAGTTGCGTCCGCCGTCGACGGAGACATCCACGCGGGTCACCTTGCCACGGCCCGACCAGGCCAGGCCGCTGATGTTGTAGAAGCCCTTGTCGAGCAGCACCTGGCCGCCCGACGGCGTGGTGACCACGCTCTTGCATTCCTGGATGCTGGTGTACTGGCGGTGCTGGCCGTCGGGCATGAGGTCGATGTAGTGCACCGCCTCGTCCTTGGTCGCCCACGGCTTGTCGCCCACCTCGATGCGGCGCAGGTACTTGACCCAGCTCACACCTTGCACACCCGGCACCACCAGGCGCAGCGGGTAACCGTTCTCGGGGCGCAGCATCTCGCCGTTCTGCCCGTAGGCAAGCAGCACTTCGCCGCTCTCGACCATCTCCATCGGGATCGTGCGCGTCATCGACGATCCGTCGGCGCCCTCGGCAAGCACGAAGCGGCCGCGCTTGTAATCGACGCCACAAAGGTCGAGCACCACCTTCAGCGGCACGCCGGTGAATTCGCTGCAGCTCAGCATGCCATGGCTGTACTGGCAGGTCGGCACGGCCACGTTGCCCCATTCCATGCCCGTATTCGCACCGCACTCGATGAAGTGGAAGCGGCTCACCGACGGCAGGCGCATCAGCTCGTCGAGCGTAAAGATCTTGGGCGACTTGACGAGGGTCTCGTCACCACCGTTGACCATCAGGCGGTGCTTGGACGGATCGACGTCCCACCAGCCCTGGTGGTGGCGCTCGAAATGCAGGCCGCTGGGCGTGACGATGCCGAACAGGCTCTGCAACGGCGCGAACGACACCGACGACTGCGTGGTCTGCGTCAGGCCCGGGCTCATGCGGCGCTGCACGTTGGCCTCGAACTTCGACGGCCTGCCGTAGCCGTCGGTGGCCACCGGCTGCCCGAGGCCCGTGGTGTGTGCCGGCAGGTTCAGGATGTTGGGGTCGCCGCCTTCGGTCGGCACCGGATTCGACTGCGCCAGCGCGGCCGAGCCTGACGCGCCTGCAGCCGCGGCGGCGAACGCGCTGCGCATGAAGTCGCGCCGGCCGCTGCGGGCTTCGCGGAAGACGGTACGCACGCCGTCCTTGGACAGAAAATTCTCCGGCGCCTTCAGGACACGGCCGGGTGGCGCGCTGGGTTCGGTCACGGCGGATCCTCGGGTCTTGATGTTTGTAAATACGGATATAAGCAATAACAAATATACAAGACCAAGAAAGATGCGGCAGTAGTGAAATCCCCAATCCGTGTGCAGGGCGTGCGCAAAGGGGTATCCAGGGCTGCGCAACAGCAGCGACGACGGCCAACGGCCGATGCCGCTGCCCGGGCCTGCTCAGGCCTGGCCCATGACCGACGCGGTGGCCAGCAGTTCCTCGAAGAGCGCCATCGACACCGCACCCGACACCGAGAACGGGTCGAGCGTGGCGCATTCCGAATACTTGAGCAGCAGCGACGGGTTCAGGCGCGACATGTTCACCTGTCCCATCGACCAGCCGGCAAACCGCCGCTCGCCGATCTCCTGGTAGAGCAGCAGTTCCACGTCGGTATGGCGCTTGTCGGCCGCGATGCGGTTGTACAGGCGATTCACCGCGCTGCGCCCGCCCTCCAGCACCTGCAGGAAGATGCCGCCGGAAAAGCACAACACGCCGGTGATGCCGACGCTGGGGTTGTCGACCTTGCTGCGACGCAGGATCGCAAGCAGTTCTTCCTGGTCGAGCCCAGGAACGGCGCGGCTGGCATACATGAGGCGGACGAGCACGGTAGGCACCTTCGGGGTGGGCAGAGGGGATGGGCAGCGCTGGTGGGCAACGGGTGAAGCCGGCTCAGCCGGCCTTGCGGTTGGGCAGCAGCGACAGGAATTCCCGGCGCAGGTTCGGGTCCTTGAGGAACGCACCGCGCATCACGCTGTTCACCATCGCGGACTGGTTGTCCTTGACGCCACGCCAGTGCATGCAGAAGTGGTCGGCCTCCATCACGATGCCCAGCCCATCGGGCTTGACGCGCTCCTGCAGTTCGTTGGCAAGCATGGTCACGGCCTCTTCCTGGATTTGCGGGCGGCTCATGATCCAGTCGCAGATGCGTGTGTACTTGCTCAGCCCGATGAGATTGGAATGCTCGTTGGGCAGCAGGCCGATCCAGACTTTTCCAAGGATCGGGCACAGGTGGTGCGAGCACGCGCTGCGAACGGTGATCGGCCCGACGATCATCAACTCGTTCAGTCGTTCGGCGTTCGGGAATTCCGTCACCGACGGCATCGCCTGGTAGCGGCCGGCGAAGATTTCCTCCACGTACATCTTGGCGACACGCTTGGCGGTTTCCTGCGTGTTGTGGTCGCTCTCCGTGTCGATCACCAACGCCTGGAGCACCTCGTCGAGCTTGGCGCGCACCTCGGCCTTGAGCTCGTCGAGTTCGCCTTCGCGCACGAAGGCGGCGATGTTGTCATTCGCGTGGTAGCGACGGTCTGCGGCCACGAGCCGGTAGCGAATGCGCTCGGACGCGGGCAGCCGCGCGAGTTCTTCCTCGGTGCGGAAGATGCGCGGGGCGGTATTCACGGGACTGAGCTTCGGCGGTGACATCGGGATTCCCTCGGCGGGAGGCAGGCCGCAGGCGGCCGGGCACGGGCAGCGTCTAGACTGCCCCCGGTGGATCAAGTCTATTCTGGCCCTCCGTTGTGGCGCCTGCTCGACCTTGGCGCCGACGCGGTCGCGGCGGTGCAGGGCGGGCGCTCGCTGACCGATGTGTTAGCGCGTGTGCCTGCCGACGCGCGCCCCGGCGCACAGGCGCTGAGCTTTCACGTGCTGCGCTGGCTCGGCAGCGCCCAGGCGGTGCGCGCTGCCTTGGCGCCCAAGACCCCGCCACCCCGCGTCGATGCCTTGCTCACGAGCGCGCTGGCGCTGTTGTGGCCGGTGCCGGCGCCACCGTATCCCGACCATACGCTGGTCGACCAGGCCGTCACCGCCGCACGACACCGCACGCCGGCGGCCGCCAATTTCGTCAACGCCGTGCTGCGCCGCTTTCTGCGCGAGCGCGCCGCGTTGGTCCAGGCCGCGCAGCACGCGCCGGTCGCGGCCTGGAACCACCCTGCCTGGTGGATCGACCGGGTGCGCCAGGACTGGCCCGCGCAGTGGCAGTCCGTGCTGACGTCGGCCAACGATCACCCGCCGATGACCCTGCGGGTGAACGCCCGGCGCGCCACGGCGCAGCAGTACGTGGACAGGCTCGCGGCGATGGGGCGCGCGGCCTGGGCCAGTACGGACCCTGCGCTGGGCGGGCAGGTCGTCGTGCTCGACAAGCCCTGCCCGGTGACGCAGCTGCCCGGGTTTGCCGAAGGCGAGGTGTCCGTGCAGGATGCCTCTGCGCAGCGCGCCGCACCGCTGCTGCTCGGTCCGCGCGGGCTTCTATCCGGCGCGCGTGTGCTCGACGCCTGCGCGGCGCCGGGCGGCAAGACCGCGCACCTGCTCGAGTGCGCCGACCTCGACGTGCTGGCGCTCGACAGCGACGCACAACGACTGACGCGGGTGCAGGACACGCTCCAGCGCCTCGGCCTGCGGGCCGAGATGCGCGCGGCCGACGCCCGCCTGACCTCCGCCTGGTGGGACGGTCGGCCATTCGATGCGATTCTTCTCGATGCGCCGTGCACGGCGTCGGGCATCGTGCGCCGGCATCCGGATATCCGCTGGCTGCGCCGGCCTGAGGACGTGATGGCGCTGGCGCGTGTGCAGTCGGAGATGCTTGCCGCCTTGTGGCCGCTGCTCAAGCCGGGCGGGCGGCTGCTGTACGCCACCTGTTCGGTCTTCAAGGCGGAAGGCCAGGAACAGATCGACGCGTTTTTGCAACGCATCGGCCCGGCTGGGGCCCGACTGGACCCGGCATCGCCCGGCCACCTGCTGCCCCTGCCTGACAATGGTGCACAGCCCGCCGGGCTGCGCGGCCCCGTGCTGTCGGACGGCTTCTTCTACGCCCTGATCCACAAGTCATAGCTGTCACTCTGCCCATGCTCCAGCGCCTGCAGACGCTTGCCCGAATCCTGCTGGCGCTGGCCTTGCTGGCCGCGCTCGCGGGGGGCGCAGTGCGTGCGCAGGGCGTCGACCTGCCGACCCTGGAGTTGCGGCGCGAGGACGGCGCGCTGTCGCTCGACTTCTCTGCCCGGCTGCAGCTGTCGCGCACGGTGGAAGACGCTCTCCAGCGCGGCGTGCCGGTGTACTTCGTCTCCCAGGCCACCGTCTACCGCAGCCGCTGGTACTGGCGCGACGAACGTGTGGCCCGGGTCACGCGTGGCTGGCGGCTGGCGTACCAGCCTCTCACCTCCACCTGGCGTGTGGGCATCGGCGCCATCGTGCAGAGCTTCCCGACGCTGGCAGATGCCCTGGCGGTGATCTCCAGCACCTCGGGCTGGAAGCTCGTCGAGCTGTCGCAGCTCGATCCCGATTCGCGCTATTACGTCGACTTCGCCTTCCGGCTCGACACCACGCAGTTGCCCAGTCCGATGCAGATCGGGCTCACCGGCCAGACAGCCTGGCAATTGGGCGTCGAGCGCACGCTGCGCCTCGAATGACCAAGGCCGCGCGCTGGGGTTGGACGGTTGCGCTGGTCGCCGCCGTCGGTGCGGGCCTGGTGCTCGCATTTGTGCTCACGTTCAGCAGTTCCGGCGGTTTCTACGAACGCGAGTTCGTCTGGCTGTTCTGGATCAACGTGGCCGTGGCGGCCTTGCTGGTGTTCGTGCTGGTCGGCGCCGCGGCGCGTCTCGTGGCCCGGCGGCGCCGCGGCAAGTTCGGCAGTCGGCTGCTCGTCAAGCTGGCCGCGATCTTCGCGCTCGTCGGCGTGTTGCCGGGTCTGGTGATCTATGCCGTGTCGTACCAGTTTGCCGCGCGCAGCATCGAGACCTGGTTCGACGTGCGCATGGCCGGCGCGCTGGATGCCGGCCTGTCACTGGGCAAGACCACGCTCGACGCGATGCAGGTCGACCTGGCCGACAAGGCCGCGGTGGCTGCCGAGCGGCTTTCGGAGCGCGGCGGGGGCGTCACACCGATCACGCTGGAACGTCTGCGCGAGCAGATCGGCGCCGGCGATGTGGCACTGCTGGGCTCTGCCGGCCAGGTGCTGCTGACGGTGGGCCGCAGTGCCGCGCAGATGGCGCCCGACCGGCCGAGTGCGACGTTGCTGCGGCAGGCGCGTGCCGCCGGCCGCGCGGCACAGATCGACGGCCTGGACGACGAGCAGCTCGCCGCCGCCGGCGGCGCGCGGGTGCGCGCCCTGGCCTGGGTGCCCAGCAACGACATCGCCTTCAGCGCCACGCAGGACCGCTATCTTCTCGTCGTGCAACCGGTACCCGCCGCGCTGGCGGCCAATGCGCTGGCGGTGCAGGCGGCGTACAGCGAATATCAGCAGCGCGCGCTGGCGCGCACGGGCCTGCGCCGCATGTACATCGGCACGCTCACCCTGGCACTGATCCTGTCGGTCTTTGGTGCGGTGCTGCTGGCGGCGACGCTGGGCAACCAGATCGCGCGCCCGCTGATCCTGCTCGCCGAAGGCGTGCGCGAGGTGGCTGCCGGCAACCTGAGTGCCAAGCCGGTCTTCGCTTCGAACGACGAACTCGGCGGCCTGACACGCTCGTTCGCCAACATGACGCAGCAGGTGGCAGACGCACGCGAGCAGGTGCAGCACGGCGCGGCTCAACTGCAGACGATCCTGGACAACTTGACGGCCGGCGTCGTGCTGTTCGACTCGGAGGGCTGCATCGACACGGCCAACCCCGGCGCCACGCGCATCCTGCGCCAGCCGCTGCAAGCCTGGTACGGCCACCACCTGGGCGAGGTGCCGGGCCTGCAGGACTTTGCGCTCGCCGTCTTCCAGCGTTTCGAGACGCTGGCCAATGCGCCCGAGCCGGGCGAACGCGGGCAGTGGCAGGACTCGTTCGAGCTCGCGTCCGGCGCGCCTGACAAGGTGACGCTGCTGACGCGCGGCGCGATGCTGCCGGGCGATGCTCGGCTGCTCGTCTTCGACGACATCACCGAGATCGTCTCGGCGCAGCGCTCGCAGGCTTGGGCCGAAGTCGCGCGCCGCCTGGCGCACGAGATCAAGAACCCGCTGACGCCGATCCAGCTTTCGGCCGAGCGGCTCCAGCACAAGCTGGCGGCCAAGCTCGAAGGTGCCGATCAGGCCATGCTGGCGCGCAGCGTGGACACCATCGTGGCCCAGGTGCAGTCGATGAAGGAACTCGTCAACGAGTTCCGCGACTACGCGCGCCTGCCGGCAGCGCAGCTCGTGCCCCTTCAGCTGAACGCGCTGGTCGCCGACGTGCTGGGCCTCTACGGTGAGGCGCAGGAGCAAGGGCGCCTGCAAGCGAAGGTCGAAGCGGATCTGCCCGAAATCCTGGGTGACCCGACCCAGCTGCGCCAGGTGGTGCACAACCTCGTGCAGAACGCGCTCGATGCGGTCGATGGCCGGGCGGACGGCCAAGTGAGCGTGGCGACCGAATCCGTGCGCGGGGAGGGCGGCGAATTGCGCGGGGTGCGCCTGGCGATCGTCGACAATGGGCCGGGCTTCGCCGAGCATGTGCTCAAGCGTGCCTTCGAGCCCTACGTCACCACCAAGAGCAAGGGCACGGGCCTCGGGCTCGCGGTGGTGAAGAAGATCGCCGACGAGCACCGTGCGCGTGTGCGCATACTCAATCTGCACGACGGCCCAGGGGGCGAGGTGAACGGCGCCCGGGTTTCGTTATCATTTTCGCTTCTCCATCCGCCCTCCGACGGGACCGCCCTGCGGGCCGCCTGAGCCTTAGCCCCTTCGGTCCAGGCCACCCATACCGCCCATGGCAACGATACTTGTAGTCGACGACGAGCTTGGCATCCGTGCCCTGCTGTCCGAGATCCTGACCGACGAGGGCCACACGATCGAGCTGGCCGAAAACGCCGCACAGGCGCGTTCGGCGCGCGATCGCTTCAAGCCCGATCTGGTGCTTCTCGACATCTGGATGCCCGACGTCGACGGCATCACGCTCCTGAAGGAATGGGCGGGCAGCGCGCTGTTGACGATGCCCGTGATCATGATGAGCGGGCACGGCACGATCGACACCGCAGTGGAAGCCACCAAGTTCGGCGCCACGGCGTTCCTTGAAAAGCCCATCACGCTGCAGAAGCTGCTTCGTGCGGTGGACCAGGCCTTGGTGAAGACCAGCCCGCGCATCGGAGCGTCGACGGCAGATGTCCGTGCGGATCGCGCCAGCGCCCCAATGCCAGGAATGTCCGGCGCTGGCGACATGCCCACGCTGGTGCCGATGCCGGGTGAGCCCCTGGGACCCCAAGCGCAACAGAGTTTCGAACTCGATCGTCCGCTGCGCGAGGCGCGCGACGCCTTCGAGAAGAGCTACTTCGAATTCCACCTGGTCAAGGAAGGGGGCTCGATGACGCGGGTGGCCGAAAAGACGGGCCTCGAACGCACCCACCTGTACCGCAAGCTCAAGCAATTGGGTGTCGATCTCACGCGCAGCCGGCGTGGGGGCGGCAACTGATCTCAAGAGGCCCGGACGGGCCGTGCCGGCCGGCTATAATTTCGAGCTCACGGCCAAGTAGCTCAGTTGGTAGAGCAGCGGATTGAAAATCCGCGTGTCGGTGGTTCGATTCCGCCCTTGGCCACCAATCAAATCAACGGCTTGCATGCGTTCCTGCGCTGCAAGCCGTTGTACCTTGCGCAGTTTCTGTGCCATCGAGACACGCCAAGTGCCCGAGTCGTCAGGGCGCCAGACGCGACGCCGGTCGGATTCAGTTGACACACGAATCTGCATCGCCACGGCATTTGGCGGCTGTCGGGACCAAAGTGGCGGCAAAGCCATCCGGCGCTTCGCGATCCATCAGCAACACCCGCGTCGCGTGAGCGGGCGCCGGTAGCCTGGCGCCCGAAGGCCCAGGTTGCAGCCTTCGACATTCGACCCGCGGGCGTGTTCGCTCACGGCCGAAACGCACGTCCTCGAGTCGTTGCGCGGAAAACCATCGGTGGTCCTGCGCGACACCTCCCCGTAGGCGTCGTCAATCTGCAGCGGGTCGCTGCCTCCGCACGAAGCCTTGTATCCCAAGTCGATCGCACATACATTTGTCAAAATATAGAGTGATCGGTTCGGCAGACCAAAGGCCCCGGGGCCACGCGTCGACAGTCCCGCTGGTGAGCGTGCACCGCACGTCGCAGGAGCGGCGCGCCAGTACCAAAGCAGGGTGGATGTGAAACGACCGCTCGCGGCCTACCGGTGAACCTGCGCAGAGGAGCGGACGATGCTGACACTGGTCAATTTCGATCCCAACGCCGTGGCGGCGATCAGGGACTTCAGTGCGGCCGACCCGGCAAATCCAGGGTCGTGGACGCCAGCGCAGGCCGCGGCGTACTCCGCGTTGAGCCTTCGATTCGGCAAGGCCGATGCCGCCACGTTGAACGGCGGCATGGCGCCCTATGACCTCCAGGCGGCGCAGGATTTCAGGGTCGAAGCCCAGGGCGATCGCAACGTGCTCACACGGTTCGCCGCCTTGATGGCGCGGGACCCGGCCTCGGGGCCGTTCACCCGGGCGGAAATTGCGGTGTGTGAACATGCACGCACGATCCTGACCCCCTATCTGGACAAGAACAACGTCGCACCCGTGCCGCCTGACACCAGGAACGTCGACTTCTCGCACTACGACCGGGTACAGCTCCCGGCCGAGGACCCCGTGGCCTACGGCGAGACCTCGCTGATAGCGTTCGTCGATGACACGAAGGGCTACGCCACCTTGCGCGACGTCCCCCCGAGCGACCACGTGTACGAGCAGATCAGCGATGCCCTGGGAGACAGAAATGCGGGCCGCGCCGAAGCCCCGGACGCGGATACCTCCGCAGGCGGCAACTCCGAATCCGCAGGCAGGCCCCAACGCTGAAGTCGCTGCGCCCACGCCCGCTTCACCGGCCGATGTCCAACGGAGCCTCTCATGCCTGAGACCGCGCAATCACCCGACGCACCGCCGCCGCTCGGCACCGACGACTACACGCGATGGACCGATCGGAATGCGCGGCCCACGCGCATCGGGGCGCAGCCGAGTCCGGCGTTTTCGCTGCCGCCGGTCTACCGCTGCGTGCAAGGCCCCGACACGAGACGGCTCGACCTCGTCGGCGTCGACCGGACACAGACGTTCCACTACACCGGCAGGAAGTCTGCGGACGCCAGCGGACGCACCCTGCTGTACCGGTCGGACCAGGGCGAAATCATCGAGGTCCGAACCAAGGACACCTCCGCCGTTCCGCCCTACCCCACCGTGCAGTTGCCGGACCATTCCATGATTGCTCCGGCCATGCCGCTCGACAAGCCGGGCCCGGGCTCGTCGACCTGGTCGCAGACGTTCAATTTGAACGAGCGCGTGAACTGGGACGAGTGGCTGTTCAAGGGGCACGACCTCTTCCAGGTCAATCCGCGCGACCTGCAGGACTCGAACGCGCTGCGTGATCACGTCTTCTTGTATCCCGCGGGCGACAGCCTGGACTACCACGTCGACGGCGAAGGGGCGGCCAAGGCGGTCCCCAACGGTGCGACCTACGTTCCGGACGACGTCACCACCCAGCGAAAGAAGCAGCACGCTGCCAGCTCGGAGTCGGAGTTCCAGCGCAGCTGGACATGGGGTGTGGGCGTCAGTGCCGAAACCAAGGAGAGCTTTGGCCTGGCGTCTGCCCAGGCGGCGTTCAAGGCCAACGCGGACTTCAAGGGCAGCATCGCCGAGACCGTGGCCAAGAGTTCGGGCAGTACCGTTTCGGTCGGAGCCTACTATCGCTATGCACTGGTGCTCGACCTTCCCCACGTGCAGCTCGATACCCTGTTCGCGCAGCGCGTCGAGGAACTGTGCGGCCAGCTCGACGACCCCGAACTGGACACCTATCTGGGCCAGTTCGTCGATGCTTTCGGCACGCACTACGCGAAGGCGGTCACCTGTGGTGCCATGGCCATCGAGGAGTACTACTTCTCGAAGTCCAGGATGACGTCGATGCAGAGCAGCGGCATGGCCCTCAGCGCCGAGGTCAGTGTCGGCGAGAGCGCGGGCGTCGGCGACTTCAAGGAAGAGGCCTCGGGCAGCGCGAGCACGCATGGATCGAGCGACACGAGCCACAAATATACGCGCGACGACGAGAATGGGCGGACCGATTTCTATGCGGTCGGCGGAGAGGCCAGCGCCAATGGTGGCTTCACGGTGGGCCAGAGCCCGGTGCCGATCCTGGCGGACCTGCGGCCGATTCAGGACCTGTTCAACGTCGTCTTGCTGCCGGACCTCGACACCGAGGATCTTGCGCGATGCCGCCAGAAACTCGCCGACCATGTCGCGGCGCGAGCCACGAAGTTGGGAGGGTTCAGCGACAAGAGCCTGCTTCCGCTGCCGATGTTCGAGATCGAAGTCGTCGGCATCTCGGGGCTCGACCTCTCGGGCGCGGACGAGGTATCGGTGCGCATCGAGCCGCCGGCTCCAGACTCGCACGGTAAGCCGAAACTGAAACTCGTCCAGGGCGACGACGAGAAGTGGACATGGCCCCGACCGGCGCCGGCGCCCGACGATCCGAAGCAGCGGGCGCCGATCGGAGAGAGCATTCCGGTGAACCTGAAAACGCGCTACGTGGGGCAGGCAGCTCGCGCGGACGACATCATCAACGTGCGCGCCACGATCCGAGGCAAGTGGCGGGACCCCGAGGACAAGGACGTGCACGACTCGGTCGTCGTCGCGCTGCGTCTGTCCGGTTTCCCGGCGCAGGTGGCTGCCG
Source organism: Rubrivivax sp. (assembly GCA_024641945.1). GTDB lineage: Bacteria > Pseudomonadota > Gammaproteobacteria > Burkholderiales > Burkholderiaceae_C > Rubrivivax. The sequence goes on from JAHECD010000111.1 coordinate 12,273, forward strand.
CGCCCGGCAAAGTTTCGCGCGACCGCGGCAGCCTGAAGTTGGACATCCAGATCCGCAATTCGGGGGCGGCATTGGGCCCCTGAGGTCACCAAGGAGCCAGCGTCATGATGAACGCGCGACTGACGATACGCACTTCGACGCCTGTTCGCGTCACTAAGGTCACCCGCCTCAATACCGATTCGACCTTCACAGGGCCCGTCGTCGGCGACACCATCGAGGAGAGCGCTGACTTCGTCATGAGCAACAAGCAGATCCTGCCTCATGGCGTCGGCGTCGAGGTGCAGGTGGTCGGCGTGACCTACCCGGCCTGCCGGGCCGAGATTCACTTCGACATTCCTGCGGTCGGCACTCACACGTTGTCCACTGGCGGAGTTTCGGGCTTCAATCAGATCGCGTCGGGTGTCGCCGGTGCAGACCATTACTTCATCAGCCTGATCTATTAGGGCCTGCGAAAGCCACGCCTCGCTGGCCAGGGGGCGTATCGATTTGAGCGATCCCCGCCTTGGCGGCCCCCGAAGTGAACCGGGGCGCCATCGGGCGACCACTGGGGCTGCCGGCCGATGGTTTGCTCGATAGGCTCCCCAAGTGGTGAGTCCGTACGGTCTCAAGCCGCACGCTTGACCTCAATCGCCCTGTGTGCCGCTCACCTGGGTCCACTGCTGCGGGGACACGGTGCGCATGGCGCGCCCGAACACCGGTGGATCGGACGGCTCGGTCGCCGGTTGGGTCTTCGCGCGAGACGGTCAATCGATCGGCGGGCATCCGCCGAGCCGGGCTCTCAAGTCGAGCGGCATCGAACTGCCGGGCGCGATGAAGACCCTCTTCGCCAAGTTGACCGAGCGCGATCGCGTCGCCGTGCGACTGAAGGTGCTCGAGACGCTGGAACGCGTGGCCGGGCACATCGACAAGATCTCCAAGTTCGAGGGTCTGGAACCGGTGCTCGACGGTCTGGTGAAGCCACAAGAACTACCCACCCCGGAGCGGCTTCGCCGCTGCCCAGCGGAGGACAACGCCATCGGACCGGCCAAGCCGGACCCGAGGCGTTCGCTCGACAATCACGGAATCCACATGGACACCCACCCCATCCACGAAGACGTGCCCGGCGGCGTGCCGCTGAAGATGTGGACACGCGGCGTGCCCGTCGAAGACGCGGCCCGGCAACAGCTGCGCAACGCCGCGCGCCTGCCCATCGTCTTCAGGCACATCGCGGCGATGCCCGACGTGCACTTCGGCATCGGCGCTACCGTCGGCTCGGTGATCCCGACCCTTCGCGCCGTCATTCCGGCCGCGGTGGGCGTGGACATCGGCTGCGGCATGATCGCCTGCAAGACCACACTCACGGCGGAGGACCTGCCCGACAACCTGGCGCCGCTGCGCGAAGCCATCGAGCGCGCGGTGCCGCACGGCCGCCGGCCGGGCAGCCGCGACCCGGGCGCGTGGGGATCGGGGCAGAAGGCACCCGGCACGGTGAACACCGCGTGGGCGCAGCTGGAGCCCGAGTTCACCGAGCTCTGCCGCGACTACCCCAAGCTCGAGAAGACCAACCACGTCCAGCACCTGGGCACGCTGGGCACGGGCAACCACTTCATCGAGGTGTGCCTGGACGAGGCCGGCGTCGTCTGGTTCATGCTGCACTCGGGCTCGCGCGGCGTGGGCAACTTCATCGGCACGATGTTCATCGAGCTGGCCAAGCAGGACGCGATGCGCCACCAGGCGAACCTGCCCGACCGTGACCTGGCCTACTTCGAGGAAGGCAGCCGCTACTTCGGCGACTACGTGCGCGCCGTGGGCTGGGCGCAGAAGTTCGCCGCCATCAACCGCGAGCTGATGATGAAGCGTGTGATCGAAGCCGCGAAGGCGGTGATCCGAAAAGGTTTCCAAAGCCACGTCGAGGCGGTGAACTGCCACCACAACTACGTGAGCAAGGAGCATCACTTCGGCGAAGACGTGTACGTCACCCGCAAGGGCGCGGTGAGTGCCAAGGCCGGGCAGCTGGGCATCATCCCCGGCAGCATGGGCGCGCGCAGCTACATCGTGCGCGGCAGGGGCCACGCAGAGTCGTTCGAGTCCTGCTCGCACGGTGCCGGGCGTGTGATGAGCCGCGGCGAGGCCAAACGCCGCTTCACGCTGGCGGACCACCGCGCGGCCACCGAAGGCGTCGAATGCCGCAAGGACAAGGACGTGATCGACGAAACGCCCGCGGCCTACAAGGACATCGACGCGGTGATGCAAGCGCAGCGCGACCTGGTCGACGTGGTGCACACGCTGAAGCAGGTGGTGTGCGTGAAGGGGTGAGTGCTAGATCGACCCGTTCGGGGCGTTCGGCGGGAGTCGGGCGCCCCGTTCTTTTGCGGGTGGGCGAACGCGGAGTGGCCGTGCCCGACGGACCTCTGAGATTTGGTGCGAGCGACTCGGCGACCGGGTGCGCCGAAGCCGGTCGCTCGACGCCTCCCCGCTGGGATGTCCGCTTCACGCTCGTCAGCTGTGGGTGACCGGGGGCAACGGACGCAGACCGGTGACTGTCAGGTCTCGTGATCGGTCACCTGGAACTGTCGACCCCGAGCGGGCGCCGTCCGCGCCGCTGCATGTCCAAGCGGAAGCTTTCATGAAACGCCTTTGAAGCGCGGCCGGTGGCACGCTGACGTGTCGTTGTCCCGTTCGTGACTTTCAAGCCAGTGCAAGTTGTTTCACGCGGCGACAAGACGTTCGTTCTGTATTCCATGCAAGCGGCCTTCGTCCCGGTTTCTGGAAACCGGCTCGTGAGTCGCGAAAACAACTCGGAGAAAGGTGAAGATGTCCATGCCCGCACTGTCACGCGCCTGCTCGTTTGCCCTGCTGGTGGCGTTGTCCCTGCCTTCCGGGGCGCAGGTGGTCAACAGCTTTACCGTCGTCAACGCCGACACCGGCGCCGACATCACCACCGCACGGACTGCAGGCTCCGTCTCGCTGGCCAGCACGCCGCGCATCAACGTGCGTGCCAACGCCAGCGATGCCGTCAAGGTCGTCTTCACCGGTGACGCGGGCTCGCGCACAGAGGGCTCCGCACCCTTTGCATTGAAGGGCAACAGCGGCGCCACGTACCACCCGTGGTCGCCCACGCCGCGCTCCTACGCCATCACGGCCACCGCCTACAACGCCGCTGGCGTGGCGGGGCAGCCCCTGACGCTGAAACTGTTGGTCGCGTCGGACGTCGTCGTCGCACGCCCCACGGTGAACAGCTTCACGGTGGTCGATGCCGACACTGGCAAGGACATTGCGACCTTCAACGGGGCCGGCTCAGTGTCCATCGCCACCACGCCGCGCATCAACGTCCGGGCCAACGCCAGCGACACCAGCAAGGTGGTCTTCAGCGGCAGCCTGGGCACCCGCACCGAGGGCGCGGCACCCTTTGCACTGGTGGGCAACAGTGGTGCCACGTACTACCCCTGGTCGCCCGCCGTGGGCACCTACTCCATCGACGCCACGCCGTATGGCGGCACAGGCGGCAACACCACGGGGGCGCTGGCCCGGCTGACGTTGACGGTCACCGGCGGCACCGCGCCGCCGCCCGGGCCGAATCCGTTGTCGCACGTCTATCCGGCCACCGCCGGCCCGGACCGCAATCCGCACAAGGGCTGGAACTCGGGCTGGGGCATCGCACAGCCGGAATCATCCGTCGGGTTCCAGTATCTGGCCTGGAGGGACTTCGAGCCGAGCAATGGCACCTTCGACTTCGACAAGGTCGAGCAGATCCTTGCCCGCGCGGGCTCGAAGGGGCAGCACTTCGTGTTGCGACTGCATTGCGACTGGGGGTCGGCGGACGAGACGCGCTGCCCGGCCTGGATCTACAACGAAGTCGGCGTGCGCCGGCTGCGCGGCGACAACGGCAAGGCCCTGACCGACTTCAATGACCCCCGGTATCTCGACGAAGCGGTACAGGCGATACAGGCCCTGGCGCAGCGCTACGACGGCGACCCGCGGGTGCACGCCTTCCAGCTCGGTGTGCTGGGCTGCTGGGGTGAGTGGCATGCCTGCGGCTTCACGCAAAACGGGGTGAAGTACGAGATCACCGACGCGAGCAAGAACCGCATCCTGCAGGCCTACAAGACGAACTTCAGGCGGGCGCCGATCCAGGGCCGCTACCCGTGGCGCGAGCCGCTGACCTCGGCGGGCTTCATCGGCTTTCACAACGACTACTTCATCCCGAACAACGGCCACAGCAACGACTTCGACGCTGCGCTGGCTGCCGGCGGTCAGTGGCAGAACGGTCCCGTCGGCGGCGAGGTTCCGCCGCGCAGCAGCAGCCAGGCCGACAGCGAGAAGGCCGCGCTGTTCACGACCGCGACCGGTCGCACCATGATCGAGACGGCGCGCTACTCGACCATGTTGCCTCACGCCTACCGCGTCGACGCGACCAGCGCGTACTACCCCGCCTACATGCAGTTGCATCGCCTGATGGGCTACAACTTCCGCATCGAGCAGGCGGTCTTCGCGGAGACGTTGGGGGCGGGGCAGAACCTGACCGTGCGGCTGGACGGGCACAACGTGGGCGTGGCCCGGCTGTACTACCCGTGGAGCGCGCAGTTCGCGCTGCTGGATGCGCAGGGCCGGCCGGCGGCCCAGGCCGACGCGGCGGCGGACCTGACCGTCGTCGAGCCAGCCGGCGCCTTCAGCCTGGCGGCCGCGCTGACGCCGACCCGTTTCGTGGCGGGTACCAAGTACCGGCTGGCGGTGCGGCTGGTGCAGCCCGGCGCCACGGCGGCCAAAGCCAAGCCCTGGGGGCTGGATGCGCGCAATGCCTACATCCTGTTTGCCAATGATCTGCCGACG
>JAHECD010000194.1 GCA_024641945.1 Rubrivivax sp.
GGGGGCCGCGCTGACGCCGTCGACCGGCGTCAGCGCGGCGCCGAGCGCCGCGGCGGTGATGATCGCGCGACGACGCATCGCCCGCCCGGCGCGTCAGTCGATGGCGGCCGCCGCCGGCCGGGCATAACCGGCGTCGACCCAAGCCGCGGCGCTGGCCGGCGTCAACCTGAACCCCGCCGGCACGCGCAGGCGGGCCAGTTCGTCGCCCGCCACGTCGCGTGCGGCAAGCATGGCATGCGGCTCGTCCTCGTCGGGCACGATGTCCAGTGTCACGGTGATGCGGCCCGTGGGCGACTCGACGGCGGCCTCGCGGTGCAGCGTGGCGTGCAGTTGTTGCTCGTGGCGCCGGATCACCTCGGAAGCCGTCTTGACCAGCGTATTGAAGGCCGCCGTGTCGAGCGGCTTGGGGTTCTTCTTGTCGCGTCCCATCGTCCACGGGCCGACGAGCGCGGGCTCGGATTCGCCCTGCCTCGTCATCGCGACGGCCCAGCCGTCGTCGTCCTCGTTCTTGATGACACGTGCCGTCCAGCCGTCGTCGCGCCACAGGCGCGCTTCCTTCACCGGCGCGTCGGCCTCGTTCGCGGGTTCGATGTTCATCCGGGGATCTTACGGGCCGCGCGGCGAGTGCCGTCGCGGGTGGGCCGAGACGCCGGCGTGCGGGGCCTGGCGCTTACCATCGCCGCCATGCAGACCACCTGGCCCGCCCTCACCGCCGCACGATGGCAGCGCGGCGCTCGTGTGCCGTTCGTGATCGGCGGCGCGCGTGTGGGCAGCGTCGCGCCGGAGCATCTGGATGCCTTGCGGCGCTGGCCACAATGGCTGTCGCTGACAGGCGACGAGGTGCGACTCACGGCGCGGGACGACGAGCGCGACGAAGTGTTGGCGCACATGAATGCGCAATTGCGCGCCGAGGGCCTGATCGTGGCCTGGCGCGACGAGACGTTTCCACTCTACGCGGCCGACGCCAGCGCCGTCGTCGCGACGTTCGAGCGTGCGGCCACACGCTTCTGGGGCACGCTGACACGCGGCGCGCACTGCAATGGCTACGTGGCCGGCGCGGACGGCCGTGCCACGCACCTCTGGATCGCCCGACGCGCCGAGAGCAAGGCCACCGACCCGGGCAAGCTCGACAACCTGGTGGGTGGCGGCGTGCCGCATGGCCAGACGCCGCACGAGACCATGGTGCGCGAAGGCTGGGAGGAAGCCGGCCTCGACGCGGCGCAGATGGGCGGCGCCGTCCCCGGCCGCGTGATCCACCTCGACCGTGACGTGCCCGAGGGACGCATGGTCGAGCGCGTGCATGTCTTCGACCTCGCGCTGCCCACGGGCGTGACGCCGATCAACCAGGACGGCGAGGTCGCGGCGATCGCGTGCGTGCCGCTGCACGAGGCCGCCGAACTGGCCGCCGGCGACGCAATGACGGTGGATGCGGCACTCGTGACGATCGACTTCCTGCTGCGCCACCGTGTGCTCGCCGCGGACGCTCATGCTGCGTTGACGGCGGCGATGGTGCCGCTCTGGGTCGACGGCTGAGCAGCGCCGGCACGGCACGGGAGACGCGTGCCGTGCTTTCGAATTCATTGAAGCCCGGCATCAACCGTGGTGAACGGCCACCCTGCAACCGATGGGCACACTGTCGAACATGGAGCACGCACCCCGCTATTCCGGCCCCGCGATCTTGCTGCACTGGCTGCTCGCGCTGGCCATCGTGGCCAGCTTTTCGGTGGGGCTCTACATGCACGAACTGCCCGTTTCCCCGGCGCGGCTCAAGCTCTACAACTGGCACAAGTGGGCCGGCATCACGATCCTGGCGCTGTCGGCGCTGCGCCTGCTCTGGCGCCTGACGCACCGGCCGCCCCCGGACGTGCCGATGCCCGAATGGCAGCGCCGCGCCGCGCACGCGGCGCACGGGGCGATGTACCTGCTCTTCTTTGCGGTGCCGCTGGCGGGCTGGGCTTACAGCTCGGCGGCCGGGTTCCCGGTCGTGGTCTTCGGCATCTGGCCGCTGCCGGATTTCGTGCCGGTGGACCGGGCGTTGTCCGAAGCGATCAAGCCGGTTCACGCGGCCCTCGCATTTGCCTTGATGGCGGTGGTGGTCGTTCACGTGGCAGGTGCGCTGAAGCACCAGTTCGTGGACCGCGACGGCCTTCTCCGGCGGATGTGGCCGGCCGGCACCTGACACCGCCGCACCACCTTCCGAGTTTCAGAATCCCCCGCCTCTCGGGTATCGAAAGACCGCATGACCTCTTCACGTCTTTTTGCATTCACGTTGTGGGTTGCACTGCTGTGCGCCGCCGCCGTGCCCGCGCTGGCCCAGACCCGGCCGTCCGCGGCCCAGCTGGTGGCGTCGGGCAGCGAAATCGTCTTCACGACACGCCAGATGGGCGTGCCGGTCGAGGGCCGGTTCGGCAAGTTCACCGCGCAGATCGTGCTCGACCCGAAGAAGCCCGAGAGCGGCAGCGTGGCCTTCGCCATCGACACGGGCAGTGCGCGCTTCGGATCTGCGGAAACCGACGCCGAGGTGCCCAAGCCCGCGTGGCTCGACGTGCCACGTTTCCCGCAGGCCACGTTCCAGTCCAGCTCGATCAAGTCCGCGGGCCCGGGGCGCTTCGAGGTGATGGGCAAGCTCACCATCAAGGGCAGCACGCAGGGCCTCATGGTGCCTGTGCAGGTGACGCAGGCCGGTGGCACCAGCACGGCGACCGGCACGTTCACCGTCAAGCGCCTGGCCTTCAAGGTCGGCGAAGGCGAATGGGCCGACACCTCGATGGTGGCCGACGACGTACAGGTGCGTTTCAAGCTCCTGCTCAACGGGATTGCGCCAATCTGACGACTTGGCCTGCGCCCGACCTCATTTTTCGATACTCCCATGGAAGACCAACCGATGAAGACTCCTTCGACCTCCGCCTGTGCCCGCATCGCCGCTTCGATGGTCCTGGCCGCCGCGCCGCTGGCCCACGCTCAAAGCGCCGTCTACGCGATCGATCCCACGCACACGTTCGTGACCTTCGAGTCGCCGCACTTCAACACCTCCACCAACCGCGGGCGTTTCGACAAGAAGTCCGGCACGGTGGAGCTCGACAAGGCCGGCAAGACCGGCAAGGTGGAGTTGACGATCGACATGAGCAGCATCAACACCGGCGTCGAGCCCTTCAACAAGCACCTCAGAAGCGCCGACTTCTTCGACGTCGAGAAGCACCCGACGGCCACCTTCGTGGGCGACAAGTTCACGTTCGTCGGTGACAAGGTGAGCGAGGTCTCGGGCCAGCTCACGATGAAGGGGAAGACCAACCCCGTCACGCTGAAGGCACTGCGCTTCAACTGCTACACCAACCCGATGCTCAAACGCGAGGCCTGTGGCGGGGACTTCGAGACGACCATCCAGCGCAGCCAGTGGGGCGTCGACTACGGCCTGAAGTTCGGCTTCCTCGACGATACGAAGCTCGTGATCCAGGTCGAGGCCATTCACCAGTAGACCGGTTGGTTGCTCCGGGCGCTTTCCGGACCGCTGCCGTTTCCGTCACCCAGGCCTCGCGTGGAACGGCCGCCGGATTTCAGGCAAAGAATGTGGCCTTCATGCGCTGGCAGTAGGCCTCGAGGTTCGGGTACCTCTGCGCGTGACGCCGGAGGGGTGAATCCACCGGCGCCCAGAGCAGGTTGGCCAGGAAGGCGTGCGCCGTCGCATCGAGCGAGTGCGGTCGATCGCCCAGCATGTAGGGCTTGTCGGCCAGGAAATCGGACACGGCCGTCACGTCGCGGCAGCCGATGGCGTGGATCTCCGCAGCGCTGTGGCGCCCCATGCCATGGCCGCGCATCTCGGAGCGAAGGCCGCGACGTGCCAGCGGCGCGATGATCCAGCGCAGCGGCGCAGGCATCGTGCCGAAGAAGGCCGCCTTGGTGAGCAACCAACCGCTCTGTTCAATCCAGCGGGTCTGCACCACGGCCCAGTAGAGGTCTTCTTCGAAGAGGCGCTCGAACGCGGTCGACAGGGCGCGTTCCTGCGGCGTGAGGCTTGCGTCCAGCGGGTCGCCGTGGCGTGCCTTGAGGTGCTCGATGATGAAGGCCGTGTCGGCAACGACGGTGCCGTCGTCGTCGATGTAGGGCAGCTTGCCTTTCGGTGCTTTCATCACGTCGCCGCGGTTGTCCAGCGTGAACGGCAGTGCGGCCATGCGCAGGTACGTTTCGAGCTTCATGCAGAACGGGCTCGCATTCGGCAGGCCGAAGGCCGGCGCGAACTGATACACGGTGATCATGGGGTGCTCCCGCTCAGGGTGTGGAAGGCGCCGATGTCACCAACTCGATCCGACGGTCGATGCGCGCGGCCCCGACCGCGTCGCCGGCGGTCTCGGCGCGGCGCTTGAGGACCCCCAGCCAGGCCAGCAGCGGCCGCCGCCAGCCCTGCGCCGACGCCGTCTGTGCGGCGAGCTCCA